>DASVGQ010000185.1:0-3209 GCA_036379455.1 Nevskiaceae bacterium | reverse complement strand
CAAGTGCACTTGGCCGTGGCTGTGGATCTGGATGAAAAAGGGCTTATGGCGCCGGTCATCCGCAATGCCGACAACCTCAACCTGCGTGGCATGGCCAAGGCCGTCAAGGACATCGGAACCGCGGCCAAAAAAGGCACGCTGACGCCCGATCAGCTGCAGGGCTCCACGTTCACGCTGACCAGCCCCGGCCCGCTGGGCAGCTTTGCCTCGGCGCCGATCATCAACCAGCCCAACGTCGCCATCATGGCCACCGACGGCGTGTCGCGGAAGCCGACCGTGGTCGGCGATGCCATCGCCATCCATCACATGGGCGTGCTGGGTCTATGCTACGACCACCGCGCCTTCGACGGCATGACCGCGGCACGCTTCCTCGACCACGTCCGCCGCGCCCTGCAGGAATGGAACTGGGAGCCGGAGATCGGCTAGGTGCGCGGCCTGCGCGGCGGGTCGCGGGGAGAGAGCGCCGTCGGCGGTCGCTACACGCCGTGGCGGCGAGAAGAGCAGGTGCGAGGCCGATACTGCGCCCGTATCGGGCCTCATTCGCAAAGGTATTTGACGCTGTCAGGGGTGCCGCGTACAAGGTTTGAAGGACGCACGGCGGATACGTCCGCTGATCAAGTCACACGCGCGGTAGACGTGGGGCAGCGCGGGGAGTCAGCGTAATGGGCCGACGGGATCTCATGAGGGACATGTGCCGGAAACCGTTCGCGGCAATGCCGGCCGCACCGTCAGGGAACGCCTGTTCGCAGCCGCGTATCACCTGGGTGCACGCGTCGATGGCGCGCAGCGCGGAGGTGGCCTGTGGATGGACCCGATTCGCGCAGCGAGCGGGGCAATGACGGCGGAGTCGACGACCCCGGGGGTGGTAGCCGGCAAGGCAAGGCCGCGCGGCAAGTTCCCGCATATCCGGCGGGCGGGCGATTTCCTGTTTGTCTCCGGAACGAGCTCGCGACGGCCGGACAACAGCCTCGTGGGCGTGGCGGCGGTGGATGAGATGGGCACGAACCGCTTTGATATCCGCGAGCAGACGCGCGCGGTGATCGACAACATCCGCGACGTCCTGGCGAGCGCCGGGGCAGATCTCGGCGACGTCGTGTCCGTCAATACCTACCTCGTCGACATGGGCGATTTCGCCGGCTACAACGAGGTCTACGGCGAACACTTCGGCTATGACGGCCCGACGCGCACGACCGTTGCGGTGCATCAGCTGCCCGACCCGCGGCTGCGCATCGAGATGCAGGTGGTCGCCTACAAGCCGGTGCGTTGACCCATGCAGGCGACGGACCGCGCGCTTCGATCAGGATCTTTCAAACAGGCATCAAACGCGACGCAGGAGGAGAGGGCATGAAACTGAAATACGGCATGCCGAAGAATCTGATGCAGTGGGTGGACGACCACTCCGCGCAGCTCGCGCCGCCGGTGTGCAACGCGGCGATCTTCGAGGACGGCAACTACATCATCAACATGGTGGGTGGCGGCAACCAGCGTACGGATTTCCACGACAATTCGACCGAGGAAATCTTCTATCAGGTGCGTGGTGAGGCTTCGTTGATCGTCTACGACCGCGGCAAGTTCGACCGCATTCACCTCAAGGAAGGCGATATCTGGCTGCAGCCGCCGCACCTGCAGCATTCGCCGCAGCGGCCCGACCCGGACAGCCGCTGCCTTCTGATCGAGCTGCCGCGTCCGCAGGGTGCGCTGGACGGCCTGGCCTGGTATTGCGCGCACTGCGGAACGCAGATCTGGCGGGGAGAAAAGCAGCTCGAAAGCCTCGTCGACGACCTGCCGAAGATGTACGCGCAGTTCTATGCGTTGACCGCCGAGCAGCGCGTGTGCCCGCAGTGCGGGACCCAGCATCCGGGCAAGGACTTCACTATCTGGCACCGACAGCTGCGCGAGTCGGAACTGAGCGTATGACGATCGGCGGCGTTCGGTGATGATCGACATGCACGCCCACATCTTTCCGCGGATCTCGCGGGAGGATGCCTTCGCGCTGGACCGCGCGCAGGCGCCGTGGCTGCGCGTGGACAACGCCGAATCCGGCATGATCATGAAGGGAGCCGACGAGTTCCGGCCGGTCTACGCGGTCCTGTGGGATCCCGCTGCGCGCGTGGCGGACATGGACCGACGTGGCCTCGACGTCCAGATCGTCAGCGCCACGCCCATCATGTTCGGCTACGAGCTCGACGCCACAAAGGTGGCCGGCTGGGCGGCGCGGATGAACGACCTGGCGCTCGAGTACTGCGCACCCTATCCGACCCGGCTCAAGGCGCTCGCCCAGGTTCCTTTGCAGGACACCGAGCTCGCCTGCCGTGAGGCGTCGCGGGCCATGGCCAGCGGCTGCGTCGGCGTCCAGATCGGCAATCACGTCGGAGACCGTGACCTCGACGATCCGGGGCTGGTGGAGTTCCTGCATCACTGCGCCGACAACGACATTCCGGTCATGGTGCATCCATGGGACATGATGGGCATGGAGCGCCGCATGAAGCGGTGGATGCTGCCGTGGCTGGTGTCGATGCCGGCGGAGACTTCACTCGGCATCCTGTCGCTGATCCTGTCGGGCGCCTTCGAGCGCCTGCCGCGTTCGCTCAAGCTGGTGTTCGCGCACGGCGGCGGTGCGTTCGCCTTCACCCTCGGGCGGGCGGACAACGCGTGGAAATACCGAGATATTATCCGGAAGGATTGCCCGCATCCGCCGTCGCACTACGTCGACCGCTTCTCGGTGGATTCGGCGGTCTTCGATCACGGAGCGCTGCAGCTGCTGGTGGAGGTCATGGGCAGCGAGCGGGTGATGCTCGGCTCGGACTATCCCTACCCGCTCGGCGAACAGCACATCGGACAGCTGGTGTCCAGCGCGTCGATGCTGGGCGCGGATGCGAAGGGGCGCATTCTGGCAGGCAACGCGAGGGCGTTTTTCGGACTTGATTGAGGCGACGCCGGCAGCGGCGTGGAAGTCGGACGAAAGGAGTCGGGGTTGAGGGTCGCGCCGTTTTCGGCGGTGTGGCGGGAAGAAGGAGCATGAACGGATGCATCGCGACCGATCCGGTCGCCGCGACGTACGCGTGCAGGGAGTTTCCCGGCGGGCTCGCGAATCGGGCAACACGGGTTCCACGGAGCGGAGGAGAGCAATGTCGTACTTGAAGAAGGCAGCAACATTCGGGGTCGTGCTGGGTCTCACGCTTGCGGCCGGTGCCGCGAGTGCGGACGTC
>DASVGQ010000184.1:0-20671 GCA_036379455.1 Nevskiaceae bacterium | reverse complement strand
GCGCGTTCGACGAGCGTGCTGACGGTCTCGCGCGCGAACGGGAACAGCGCGTTGGGGCAGTAGGCGCCCAGCACCGCCTGCATCTGAGTAGGGTCCTTGCTGAAGCCCGTGAGCATGAAGAGCCCCGCCTGCTTGACTTCGACGAGGTAGGCCACCTTCGCGTCGTCCCCGATCTTGGCCGTCACCGTGAGCGCCAACGTGACCTGGTGAAACTGGTTGCCGAGCGTCGAGACTTCCGTCGAGACCTGCACGTCGACCTTCGGCGACCACTCCTTGAGGTTGAAGATCTCCGGGGCGAACGGCACTTCGAGCGAGGCGTCGCGGCAGTAGATGCGCTGCATGAGCACCTGCGGTTCGCTCTCGGTCGACGTGTCGCTGCCGACGCCGTTGGCGGCCTGGGATTTCGGGGTACTTTCGGCCATGCCGGCGGGCTCCTTCAGGATGGATTGAGCAGGGTATCGAGTTCACCGCTGCGATTGAGCGCGGCGAGTTCGTCGTAGCCGCCGATCGCCTGGTCGCCGATGAAGATCTGCGGCACGGTGTGACGTCCGGAGCGCTGGATCATGATCTGGCGCAGCGACGGGTCGTCATCGACGCTGATCTCCTCGAAGTCCACGCCCTTGCGCTTGAGCAACTGGCGCGCCGCCATGCAGTACGGACAGTACAGGGTGGCGAACATCAGCACGCGCTTCATTTGGCGGTCACCGGAAGGTTGCTGTTCTGCCAGCCGTTCATGCCGCCGCGCAGCGCGTAGACATGCGTGTGGCCGAGCGCGCGCAGCGATTTTGCCGCCTCGAGGCTGGTGCCGCCGAGATTGCAGTAGACGATCACCGGCCGCTCGAGATCCTTGTCGATCTGGTCCTTGCGCTGCTTGAGCTTCAGGCTCGGCAGGTTGATGGCACCCATCACGTGGCCTTTCTTGTATTCCGCCGCGCCCCGCACGTCGACGATGAGTGCGTGCTCGTCGTTGATCAGACGCACGGCGTCGGTGATCGCCAGCCGCGGCCCGCCGGTCAGGCGGCCCCAGGCTTCGTTGGCGATAATGGCGAGCAGCACCACGATGAACGCCACCAGCAGGAGCGTGTGGCCTTGCGCGAACGCGAGGATCTGATCGAGCGGCGGAAGAGTTAGCGATGGCATGGAAATCGGGATGAGGCACAGCGGCCGCTGCCTGCTCAGGATTATCGCACGCGTGCCCGGACCTCGGAAGCGCGTGGGGCTCGCGCGCGCCGTGTGCGTGGCGGCGACATTGGTGCTCGCGGCGCCGCTGATGCGGGAGACACAGGCGGCGGAAGCGCCGCGCGGTGACGCGCACACATCGATCCAACAGCGCCGGCAGGAGCTGTCGAAGGTGGAAGCGCAGATCCGCGCTGCTGCGCATGCACTCGAGCAGGCGCGTGGACGTCAGGGGCAACTGCAGGGGGCGGTGAACGCTGCCGAGAAGAGGATCGTGCACGCGCGTGCGGACCTCAAGGACCTGCGCAGTCGGACCGAGGCGATGGACGCGCGGCTCGATGCCAACCAGCAGCGGCGCTCGCGCCTGCAGTCGGAGCTGACGGCACAGCGCCAGACGCTCGCGGAGCAGCTGCGCGCCCAGTACATGATCGACGCTTCCGGCGCCGACAGCCCGCTGCGCCTGCTCATGTCTTCGCAGGACGCGGGAGAGGCGGGCCGCATGCTGACTTACTACCAGTATCTCGGGCGGGCGCGGGCGCTCACCATCGAGCAGGTGCAGTCGCGCCTGTCGTCCATGGATCAGGTCGAGTCGCAGATGGCCGCCCAGCGCCAGTCGCTCGCGAGGCTCGACGAGCAGCACGAGAAGGCGCTCGCCGAGCTGCAGCAGGAGCAGGAGAAGCGCTCGCACGCGGTAGCGCAGTTGAAGGAGGAGATCGACAGCAAGGGCGCGGAGCTCGACAACCTCCGCGCCTCCGAGAGGCAGATCAGGAAGTTGCTGGACACGCTCACGACGCAGCTTGCAAGCGCGCCCTACCGTCCGCCTTCCGGGGTACCTTTCGCCAAGCTGCGGGGCAAGCTCGAGTGGCCGGTGCGTGGACCCCTGCTGGCGCGCTTCGGAGCGCTGCGCGCGGGTGGACCGCTGACGTGGAAGGGGCTGTGGATCGGCGCCGCTGAAGGCGCGCCGGTGCACGCCGCGGCGGCCGGGCGCGTGGCCTATGTCGGTTGGCTGTCCAGCTACGGGCTCATCGTGCTGCTGGAACACGAGGGCGGCTATTTCACGCTCTACGGGCACAACGCCAGCGCCGGCGTGCATCTGGGCGAGACGGTAGCCGCCGGCCAGCAGATCGCGACGGCGGGCGATACCGGTGGCTACGACCGCAGCGGCGTGTACTTCGAGATCCGCCACGACAGCGACGCCATCAATCCGCTGGGCTGGCTGCACGGCTGAGCGCGAGGCGCCGGCGGCCCCCTTGCAGCGTGCTATTCTCCCGCCGCTGCAGTTATCCCCTTTCCGGTCCTTGAGCTCATGCGCGCTTCGCTACGTGTCCCGGTCGCCCTTGCCATCGGTGTCGTCATCGGCGTGGGCGTGAGCGTCGGCCACAGCGTCCTTGCGGACCGGTCCGACGCGACGACGCAGAGCGCCCTGCCGGTCACTGAGCTGCAGAACTTTGTCGTGGTGCTCGACCGCGTCAAGCGCGATTACGTCGAGCCGGTGTCCGACAAGAAGCTCATCGACCTCGCGCTGCACGGCATGCTGTCCGGCCTGGATCCGCATTCCTCGTACATGGATCCGCAGGAATACAAGGACATGAACGCCGTGACGAGCGGCAAGTTCGGCGGCCTGGGGATCGAGGTGACGGGCGCCGACGGCGTGATTCGCGTGGTATCGCCGATCGACGACACGCCGGCCGCCAAGGCCGGCATCAAGGCCGGCGACCTGATCGTCAAGATCAACGACACCGCCGTGGCGGGCCTGAGCCTGACGGACGCCGTCAACCAGATGCGCGGCAAGCCCGGCACGAAGATCACGCTGACGATCATCCGCAAGGACGCGCCCAAGCCGATCGTCGTGACGCTCACGCGCGAGATCATCCACGTCAAGAGCGTGCGTTCGAAGATGCTCGAGCCGGGCTACGGCTATATCCGCATCTCGCAGTTCTCCACCGGCACCGGCGACGCCGTCCGGGAACAGCTGCGCGACCTCGAGAAGCAGGCGGGTGGAAAGCTCAAGGGGCTGGTGCTTGATCTGCGCAACAACCCGGGCGGCGTGCTGACGTCCGCGGTGAAGGTTGCGAACACCTTCCTCGACAAGGGGGATATCGTCAGCATCCGCGGCCGTGACAAGGATTCCAACCACGTCTGGAAGGCGCAAGCGGGCGAGCGCATGTACGCGGGGCCGATGGTGGTCCTCGTCAACGGCGGCTCGGCGTCGGCCTCCGAGATCGTCGCGGGCGCGCTGAAGGACGATCGGCGCGCGGTGCTCGTCGGCAGCCGCACCTTCGGCAAGGGTTCGGTGCAGACCATCATTCCGCTGGCGGACGGCTCCGCGCTGCGGCTGACCACGGCGCGCTATTACACGCCGAACGGCCAGTCGATCCAGGGCGAGGGCATCATCCCCAACGTCGAATTGCAGCCAGCCAAGGTGGAAGCGGGCGCGAGTTCGGCGCTGACGCTGCACGAATCCGACCTGAGCGGCCACCTGACGAACCCCGAGTTGTCCCAGTTCGACGACAAGGAAGACGAGTCGAAGAAAGTGGACGAGACCGAGCAGAAGCTGGCGGGCGACGACTACGGCTTGTACCAGGGGCTCGTCATCCTCAAGGGCCTCGTTTCGGTCGGCGCCCGCTGAGGCTGCGCTCAGGCTTCGTCGCGCGTCCACCGGGTTCGCTGCCAGCCCGTTGATCTCGTCCGCGCGACGCGCGGCTGACGGGCACCGCGTGGATCGTCTGCGGTCACTGGCGTGGCGGAAGCACCGCGCGGACCGGGTGGACGGCTTCATTCGTGCTTGCGCGCCCCGCGTGATCGCGCGGCTCACGGGCGTGTCCTGGGTCGGTTGATCTGCCCTGCGGCCGCAGCGCTGGCGGTCAGCGGCGAGGCAGCTTCCGCTTCAGCGGAACGGCCACCAGCGCCACGGCACACTGGGTAGCGCGCGCCGACGCGTGGTGCGTTTGTGGCCGCGCGTGCTGGTGACCGCGCGAACCCAGCTGCCGGCACCGAGCACGGCGAGCACGCCGACGGTCGCCTGCAGCGTGATGCCGTGATGGGCGCTGCTGGCCGCCAGGCCGAAGACGAAGGCGGCGCCCATCCAGAAGGTGGCGCCGGCGATCATCCAGCCGATGCGCTGGCCCGTGCTGCGGATCTCGTCGCGCAACGAGTCCAGGCCCGAGCCGTCCAGCGTGGACTTCAGGCGACCGGTTTCCGCCTGCGCCAACAGCTGTTCCGCCAGCAGCGGCAGCGCCTCGGCGATGCGCGGCAACTGTTCGCGGAGCTGTGCCGACATCGCACGCGGGCCGATGCGCCGACGCATCCATTCCTCCATGATCGGCTTGGCGGTCTTCCACAGGTCGAGCTCCGGGTAGAGCTGGCGCCCGAGCCCCTCGATGGTGAGCAGGGTCTTTTGCAGCAGCACGAGCTGCGGCTGCACGCGGTAGTCGAAGCGCCGGGCGATCTGGAACAGCCGCAGCAGGAAGAAGCCGAAGGAGATGTCCTTGAGAGGCTTCTCGAAGATCGGCTCGCACACCGTGCGGATCGCCGACTCGAAATCCTGCACCCGCGTGCCGGTCGGCACCCAGCCGGAGGCGACGTGCAGCTGCGCCACGCGCTTGTAGTCGCGGTGGAAGAAAGCGAGGAAGTTCTCGGCCAGGTAGCGCTGGTCCTTGTCCGACAGGCTGCCGACGATGCCGAAGTCGACGGCGATGTAGCTGGGGCGCTGTGGGTCGGTGACGTCGACGAAGATGTTGCCGGGGTGCATGTCGGCGTGGAAGAAGTTGTCGCGGAACACCTGGCGGAAGAAGATCTCGACGCCGCGCTCGGCCAGCACCTGGAAGTTGACGCCCAGCGCGCGCAGGCGGCCGAGCTCGCGGATGCTGATGCCTTCGATGCGCTCCAGCACCAGCACGTTCGGCCGCGTGTAGTCCCAGAACACCAGCGGGTGGTAGATCAGCTCGGAGCCCAGCCAGTTGCGCCGCAGCAGGGCGGCGTTGCCGCCCTCCCGCATCAGGTCGAGCTCGTCGGTGATGACCTGCTCGTACTCCTCGACCACGGCGCGCGGCCGCAGGCGCCGCGCGCGCGGGATGAAGGTCTCGGCGGCTGCCGCCAGCACGTGCAGCAGCGCGACGTCGCGCGCCACCTGCCGTTCGACGTTCGGCCGCAGCACCTTGACGACCACCGCAGGCCCGGAGCCCGGCGCGCCGCCGGGTCCGGGCGGCAGGCGCGCGGCGTGTACCTGGGCAATGGACGCCGACGCCAGCGGCTCGAGGTCGAAGGTCTCGAAGATCTCGGTCAACGGCTTGCCCAGCGCGCGCTCGACGGTCTCGCGCGCCTGCGCGCCGGGAAACGGCGGCACGCGGTCCTGAAGCCGCGCCAATTCCTGGGCGACGTCGCCGGGCAGCAGATCGGGGCGGGTCGACAGCGCCTGGCCGAACTTGACGAAGACCGGTCCGAGCTCCTCGAGCGCGAGGCGCAGCCGCTGGCCGCGTGGGCGCTTGTCGCGCGAAGGACGTCGGCCGAGGAACTCGCCGAGGTGGTAGCGATGGCAGATGCGCAGGATCTGCCAGATGCGCCCGAGGTCGGCGGGCGTCATCGACGCGGCTCGAGCAGCCGCAGGCGGGCATCGCAGCGATCCAGCCGCTCGCGCAGCCGCTCGACGCCCTGCAGCCACGCCTCGACGTCGCCGGCGCGCGCCAGGTCGCCGGTCTCCTCGCGCAGGTATTCCGCGCCGCTGAAGGCAAGGTCGCGCGAACTCGACTCGAGCCAGCCGAGCAACCCGCGCACCGCCTGCGTCGCGCGGTGCGCAACGACATCACCCGTCACCCCCGCCAGCCACTCCTCGGAATCGAAGCCAGCCACCGCGAGTGCTTTCGAGAACTCCTGCAACAGAAGGGCGTCGCCTGACACCTCGAGTTCGCCCGGTGGCACGCTGGCCTCCAGATGCAGCGCGGCCGCGATCAGCCGCAGGCTCGGCCCGCGCAGCGTGGCATCTGCCGGGGCGCTGTCATCCGAGTAGACGCGCACGCCGCCTGACTGCATCTCGATGAGGAATCGCCAGCCGAGATCACGGGGTTCGAGCGCAACCGTGCGTCCGGCCAGCGCGCCGCAGCGCCGCACGGCCGCCGGCTCCGCGCGCAGCACGCGATTGAGCAGCACTTCCAGCGTCGCGCACAGGGGGGCCGGCGCGTGCATCAAGCGAGGCGATAGCCGCGGTGCACGGCGACGATGCCGCCGGTCAGGTTGTAGACCTGCACGCGCTGGAGCCCGGCGTCTTCCATCATCCGCTTGAGAGTTGCCTGGTCGGGGTGCATGCGGATGGATTCCGCGAGGTAGCGGTAGCTGTCGGCGTCGTGCGCGACGAGCCGGCCCATCAGCGGCAGGAGCTTGAAGGAGTACTGGTCGTAGAGCTTGCCGAAGCCCGGACTCAGCGGCTTGGAGAACTCGAGGATGAGCAGCCGCCCGCCGGGCTTGAGCACGCGCCGCATGGAGCGCAGCGCCGCGTCCTTGTCGGTGACGTTGCGCAGGCCGAAGGAAATGGTGATGCAGTCGAAGCTCGCGTCCGCGAACGGCAGGGACTCGACGTTGGCGCGCGCCAGCGGTACGTCGACCACGCCGCGGTCGGCGAGGCGGCGCCGGCCTTCCGCGAGCATCGCGGCGTTGATGTCGGCCAGCACGACGAGACCCGGCTTGCTATGGCCGCCGTCGGCGCGCACTTGGCGGGCGAAGGCCGCCGTGAGGTCCCCGGTACCACCCGCGACGTCGAGCACGACCTCGCCGGGCGTGACGCCCGCCAGATCGATCGTGAAGCGCTTCCACAGGCGGTGGATACCGAAGGACATGAGGTCATTCATCACGTCGTAACGGCTCGCCACCGACGTGAAGACGGCGCCGACGCGCCGAGCCTTGTCGGCCGTCGGCACCGATTCGTAGCCGAAGTGCGTGTAGTCGTCCTGCGCGTCGCCCATCGCGGACCGTCCTGTGGAGCTCGCGCGATTATCCCAGACGGTGTGGGGGCGTGTCGGGCGTGGTACGCGCCCGGGGACCGATCATCCGGTCGGGCGGTGTTTGCCGAAGCGAGGCTTGGTGGGTGGCGCGTTGCGCAGCGCAGCCAGCGTCATGGTGCTGGAATCGCGCGAGAGGCCCTGCTGCTGCAGCCGCTCCAGGTAGCGTGCCCACAGCTGGTCGTGGTCATGGCCGAGCTCCTCGAACACGTCCCACGAATACAGGCCGCTGTCGTGGCCGTCGTCGAACACGATCTGCACCGCGTAGCGCCCGATCGGTTCGACGCGCTTGATGCCGACCTTGCGCTTGCCGGGCACCAGCCGCGGCTCGCCGTCGCCGTGGCCGCGCACTTCCGCTGACGGCGAATACACGCGCAGGTATTCGAAGGGCAGCGTGTAGCGCTTGCCGCTCTTGTACTTCAGCTCGACCACCTTGCTCGTGCGATGCACGCGGATGGTTTCCGGCATCTCGGCTGCGGGTTTGTCCATGGCTACAGGATGTATCTGCTCAGATCCTCATTACCCGCCAGTTTCGCCAGCTTGTCGTTGACGTAGGCCGCGTCGATGCGCACGGTAGCTTCGGCGTGGTCAGGGGCGTTGAAGGCCGCGTCGTCCATCAGGCGCTCGAGCACGGTGTGCAGCCGCCGCGCGCCGATGTTCTCGGTGCCTTCATTGATCTTCCACGCGAGCTCGGCGATGCGCCGCACGCCGTCGGGCGTGAATTCGACCGTCACGCCGTCGGTGGCAAGCAGCGCGCGGTACTGCTCGGTGAGGGAGTGGGTGGGCTCAGTCAGGATGCGTTCGAAGTCCTCTGTCCTGAGGGCGTCGAGCTCCACGCGGATCGGCAGGCGACCCTGCAGCTCGGGCACGAGGTCGCTGGGCTTGGCGACGTGGAACGCGCCGCTGGCGATGAACAGGATGAAGTCGGTCTTCACCGCGCCGTACTTGGTGGAAATCGTGCTGCCCTCGACCAGCGGCAGCAGGTCGCGCTGCACGCCCTCGCGCGAGACGTCGGCACCGACGTTCTCGGCGCGCTTGCAGACCTTGTCGATCTCGTCGATGAAGACGATGCCGTTGTTCTCGACGTTGGCGATGGCCTCGACGCGGATCGCGTCCTCGTCGACCAGCTTGCCCGCCTCTTCCTCGGTGAGCAGCTTGAGCGCGTCCTTGATCTTCAGCTTGCGCGTCTTCTTCTGGTTCGAGCCGAGGCTGCGGAACATGCTCTGCAGCTGGCTGGTCATCTCTTCCATGCCCGGTGGGCCGACGATCTGCATGTGCGTCGGCACCGCCGAGACGCTGATCTCGATCTCCGTGTCGTCGAGCTTGCCTTCGCGCAGGCGCTTGCGGAACACCTGCCGCGCCGCGCCGCTCTCGCTCTCGCGCTGCGCGGAGGCTTCACCGAAATCCCGCGGCTTGGGCAGCAGGGTGTCCAGCACGCGTTCCTCGGCGGCCAGCTCGGCCTTGTTCTGCACGCGCCGCACGGCCTGCTCGCGCGTCATCTTGACGGCGGCGTCGGCGAGGTCGCGGATGATGGAGTCGACGTCGCGGCCGACGTAGCCGACTTCCGTGAACTTCGTGGCCTCGACCTTGATAAAGGGCGCGTTCGCGAGCTTGGCCAGGCGCCGGGCGATCTCCGTCTTGCCGACGCCGGTCGGACCGATCATGAGGATGTTCTTGGGCGTGATCTCGGCACGCAGGCGCTCCGGCACCTGCATGCGGCGCCAGCGGTTGCGCAGCGCGATCGCGACGGCGCGCTTGGCGGCGTCCTGGCCGACGATGTGCTGGTCGAGCTCGGAGACGATCTCGCGCGGCGTCATGTCACCGGACTGCTTGACGCCCGGCAGCGCCTCGGGTGGGGTTTGGTCAGTGTGCAGGCTCTGCGCCATCAAGGGTCTCGATCGTCAGGTTGTGATTCGTGTAGATGCAGATGTCGGCGGCGATGTGCAGGGCCTTCTCGGTGATCTGGCGCGCGTCGAGCTCGGTGTTGTCCTCGAGCGCGCGCGCCGCCGCCAGCGCGTAGGCGCCGCCGGAGCCGATGGCGAGGATGCCGTGCGGCTCGGGTTCCATCACGTCGCCGGTGCCCGACAGCATGAGCGACGACTCGCGGTCGGCGACCAGCAGCAGGGCTTCCAGCCGCCGCAGGTAGCGGTCGGTGCGCCAGTCCTTGGCCATCTCCACCGCGGCGCGCACCAACTGGCCGCTGTGCTTCTGCAGCTGGCTCTCGAAGCGCTCGAAGAGCGTGAAGGCGTCGGCCGTGCCGCCGGCGAAGCCGGCGATCACCTTGTCGTCGTAGAGCCGGCGCACCTTGCGGGCGTTGCCCTTCACACAGGTATTCCCCATCGACACCTGGCCGTCGCCGCCGAGCGCCACCAGCCCGCCGCAGCGGACGCTGAGGATGGTCGTACCGTGGAATTGTTCCATCAGGGCTCAACAGGGGGACGGGTGATCAGCATGTGGGCCCGTACCCGGCCTTTCAATAGACGCCCGCCCCGCGGTCAGGGTTTGCGGTGCGCGCGCGGATGCGCCGCGTCGTAGGCGGCGGCGAGCCGTTTCCAGTCCAGCGAGGTGTAGATCTGGGTGGTCGACAGATTGGCGTGGCCGAGCAGTTCCTGCACCGGCCGCAGCTGGCCGCTGTCCGCCAGCAGGTGGGTGGCGAAGGAGTGCCGCAGGCGATGCGGATGCAGGTGGCCGGGCAGGCCGGTGGCACGCGCCCAGCGGTCGACGCGCAGCTCGATGGCGCGGCGCGACAGCCGCGTGCCGCGGCGCGAGACGAACAGCGCGGGTTCATCGCAGGCGGCGCAGCCGGAGCGGACGGCGAGCCAGCGTTCCAACGCCGTGCGCGCGGCGCGGCCGACGGGCACGATGCGCTCCTTGCGGCCCTTGCCCAGCACGCGCAGCTCCGCCGGCACGGCGCCGAGCGGTGCGTCGAGCGCCTGCAGCTCCGCAAGCCGCAAGCCGCAGGAATAGAACAGTTCCACGATGGCCTGATCGCGCAGCCACAGCGGATCGTCCGCCGCGGCTTGCGCGCCGCGGTCGAGCGCCGCGTTGAGCGGCTCGGCGGCGACCGCCCTGGGCAGTTCGTGGCTCCCCTTGGGCGCGCGCACGCCCTGCGCCGGGTTCGCGGGCAGGTGGCCGAGGTCGACTTCGTGACGAAGCCATGAGCGCAGGCTGGAGAGCATGCGCTGCACCGAGCGCGGCTGGCGGCCGTCGCGGTGCAGGCGCGCGACGTGTGCGCGCACGAAATGGATGTCGATGTCCTCGAGGCGTTGCACGTGCGCCGCGTGAGCGCCGGCCGCGAATACCGCCAGATCGTGGCGCGCCGCGGCAACGGTGTTGGGGCTGGCCTTGCGGTCGACTTCCAGCCACTGCAGGTAGGCCGCGATGGCGGCCTCGACAGCGTCGCCGCCGGCCTGCATCACTGCAGCCGGGTGCGGACCGCGGCTCCCGCGAGGTCGGAGACCATCTCCAGGAACAGCCGGCCCTGGCGCGGCTTGAAGCGCTCCTCCTCGCAGGCGCCAAGCGCCACCATGCCGAGCGTCTTCTCCTTCTCGAGGGCGATGACCGCAGCCGAGCGCACCGGCTTCGGCGCCGCGCCGAACAGCAGCTTCGCGCGTTCCGCGTCGATCGGGCCGCACTCCGTCAGGCGGGTGCGGAAGAAGTTCTCGTACTGCTGCCGCAGCGGATGGTTGACCTCGAGCGGCGTGATGCCTTCGATGTCGTGCCGGTGGAAGCCGGGCACGATGAGGCCGATGAAGACCTCGTCGACGTTGAAGTCCTCGCGCATGGAGCGGCGCAGCGCATCGGCTACCGCCGCCAGCGACGGCGCGCGGATCAGACGGCGCGCGAGCCGCTGCACGGCCGCGGCGCGCCGCTCGTTGTCGCGCGCGTTGTCGAGCATGCGCGCCATGCGTTCCTCGAGCCGCGCGTTCTTGCCACGCAGGAACTGCACCTGACGTTCGATGAGCGAGATCGCCGATCCGCTGGCGTGCGTGAACTGCAGGGTTTCCAGCAGCTCCGGGTGGCGCATGAGGAACTTCGGGTGCCGGTGCACGTAGCTGACGGCTCGCTCTTCGTCGGGGTTGGCCGGCGCCGGCACGCCGCTGTTCAACTTTGCCATTCGATGCTCCCTTCAAAGACGGTGGTCGCGGGTCCGCTCATGTACAGCGTGTGGCCTTCGCCGGCCCAGTCGATATCGAGGTTGCCGCCGCGCAGTGTGACCCGGCAGTGCGGGCCGAGGCGGCCCCACAGCCGGCCGACCGCTGCCGCGCCGCAGGCGCCGCTGCCGCAGGCGAGGGTCTCGCCGGCACCGCGCTCCAGCACCCTCAGCTCCATGTGCGTCGGATCGACGAAGCGCGCGAAGCCGACGTTCACCCCCGCCGGAAACAGGGGGTCGCGCTGCAGGGCGCCGCCGACGCGCTCGATGGGCGCGGCCGCGAGGTCGCCGACTTCCAGCACCGCGTGCGGATTGCCCATGCTGACGGCGCCGAAGGTGACCGTGTCGCCCTCGGCAACCGTGGCCGTATAGCGGACGGCGCGCGCCGCGCGCAGCGGAATGTCCGGCGGGTCGAAGCGCGGCACGCCCATGTCGACGCGCACGCGGCCGTCGGCCAGCAATTCCGTTTCCATCGTCGCGCTCCGGGTCCTGACGCGCAGCTTGGCCTTGTCCGACAGCCCGTGGTCGCTGGCGTAGCGCGCGAGGCAGCGCACGCCGTTGCCGCACTGGCCGACTTCGCCGCCGTCGGCGTTGTAGATACGGTAGCCGAAATCGACGCTGGAGTCATCCGCCGGCGGCGGATCGATGACGAGGATCTGGTCGCAGCCGATGCCGAAGTGCCGGTCCGCCAGCGCCGCAAGGCGCGATCCGTCGGCCGCGAAGGGACGCCGGGTCGCGTCGATGACGATGAAATCGTTGCCGAGCCCGTGCATCTTCGAGAACTTCAGCATGCCGTCATTATCCCTGCTTGCCGCGCGTCCTGCGCGCGTTTTGTGGGCGGCTGCGCATTTTGACGCTCCGCGCGGCGCCATGCTACAACCGCGCGTCGCTCGGGGCGCCGTCCACGCGGGGAAATCATGCGGATACTGGGGGCAGACATCGGCTTTGGCTATACCAAGGCCACCGACGGGCGCCAGTTCCAGGTGTTCAAATCCATCGTCGGCGAGGCGGTGCCCATCCAGTTCGCGGAGGCGCTGCTGCCGCAGGATTCGGCGGTGCGCCCGCCGCGGCACTTCGAGTTCGGCGAGGAGCGGGTGTTCGTCGGCGAGCTGGCCGAGCGGCAGAGCCGCACCCGCGGCTTCACGCTCGACCAGACGCTGTTCCTCCAGCACTACGCCAAGGTGCTGGCGCTGGCCGCGATCACGCCCTATGCGGACGACGGCGACCCGATCCGCCTGGTGACGGGCCTGCCGATCGGCTTCTTCCGCCGCAATCGCGACACGTTGACCACGCTGCTGCAGGACCGCCACGAGCTTACCGTGGTGCATCCTGACGGACGGGCCGAGCCGCGGCAGATCTACGTCGAACGCGTGCGCGTCATTCCGCAACCTTTCGGCGCCCTGTTCAACCTCATGCTCGACGACGCCGGCAAGGTCATGGCGCAGCGCTTCACGACCGAGAAGGTCGGGGTCATCGACATCGGTTTCCGCACCTGCGACTACACCATCGCGGATCGCGCCCGCTACTCCGAGCGCGGCAGCGCGTCGAGCGAATCGGGCATCTCGATGGCCTACACGGCGGTATCACAGGTGCTCTACGAACGCAGCGGCGTGCACGTCGAGGTATACAAGCTCTATGAGGCGTCGCAGCGCGGATCGATCAAGGTGCACGGCAAGCGCTACGACCTCAAGCCGCTGCTGACGCGCGCGCTGACCCAGCTCGCCACGCGCGTGGCCACCGAGGTCAACCGCCTGTGGGCGGACGACTGGGACATCGACCTGATCGTCGTCACCGGCGGGGGCGGCGCCGCGCTCGCGCCCTACCTGCAGCCGCTGCTTGAGGGCGAGGTGTTGCCGCTGCCGCCCGATCAGGATGCGCGCCTCAACAACGTCTTCGGCTACTGGAAGTACGGCCGGCACATCTGGCCGGTGAGCTGAAGCCACGCCTATCCGCCGCCGGTCCCGTGCGGGGCGCGGCGAGGCGGTTTCCGGCCTCATGCGCTCTGCGGACCTTGCGCGTTCGCGCTGCGACCCTGGTTCGAGCCGACGCCGAGTCTGCGGTGGTGACTCGCCGCTGCCACGACCTGAACGACGTTTGCGCCGGGCGCGCCGCGCGTGTTTCCCTTGAGGCTCGTCTTGCTTCTGCATAGGGATGCCGCATCTGGCGGGAATCGACTTCGCCGTCATCGGGGCGTATTTCACGGTGACCGCGCTGATCGGCGCGTGGGCGGCGCGCGCCAAGACGACGTCCGAGGAGCTGTTCCTCGCCGGGCGCACGCTCGGACCGGTGGTCATCGGCTTCTCCCTCTACGCCGCGAACGTCTCCTCGGACACGCTCATCGGCCTGCCGGGCGCGGCTTACGCCACCGGCATCTCCGTGGCCAACTACGAGTGGATGGCGGGGCTGGTCCTGATCTTCACCGCCGTATTCGTGCTGCCGGTCATCCTGCGGGCGCGCGTCACGACCATGCCCGAGCTCATGGAGCGGCGCTTCGACGCGCGGCTGCGCAAGTACCTGTCCGCGGTGACGCTGTTCCTGTCGGTGGTGCTCGATACCGCGAGCTCCCTGTACGCGGGTTCGATCGTCGTGCTGACCTTCGTCCCCGGCCTGTCGTTGTGGCAGATGACCGCGGCGGTGGCGGCCTTCACCGCGGTCTACACGGCCGTCGGCGGCCTGCGCGCGGTGGTCTACACCGACGTCATGCAGACGCTCGTGCTGCTCGGCGGCTCGATCGCGCTGGCGGTGCTGGTGTTCGGGCACTTCGACTATTCCTGGACGCAGGTCCGCAGCGCGGTCGACCCCGCCAAGCTGCGACTGCTCGAGCCGCTGTCCACGTCCGGCGTGCCGTGGCTGGGGACGCTGATCGGCCTGCCGGTGGCCGGCTTCTATTACTGGACGATGAACCAGTACGTGATCCAGCGGCAGCTCGGCGCACGCGATCTGCCGGCGGCCGGCCGCGCGGCGGTCATCGCCGGCGGGCTCAAGCTGCTCAACCTGTTCTTCATGGTGCTGCCCGGCGCGATGGCGATCGTGCTGCTGCCGCATCTCGCGCATCCCGACTCGGTGTACCCGGAGATGGTGGCGCGCTTCACGCCGGCGGGCCTCACCGGGCTCATCATCGCCGGGCTGCTGGCGGCGCTCATGTCCAGCGTGTCGGCCATCCTCAACTCGGCGGCGACGCTGGTGACGGTCGACTTCATCCAGCCGCGCTGGCCGCAGCTGACGTCCCGCCAGCTGGTGCGCATCGGCCGTCTGCTGACCTTCGGCATCGCGATCCTCGCGGCGGTGTGGGCGCCGATGATCCGCGACTTCCACGGCCTGTTCGCGTACATGCAGCAGCTCTTCGGCTACGTCGCGAGCCCCCTCGTGGCCGTGTTCCTGCTCGGGCTGTGGGATCGCCAGCTCGGCGCGCGCGCAGCGTTTCGCGGGCTGGTGAGCGGGCACATCTTCAGCGCGCTGCTGTTCGCGGGCCGCCAGCTCGGCTGGATCCCGATCAATTTCACCATCATCGCGGGCGTGGTGTGCGGCGCGACGGCGGTGTTCACGATCGGCTGGAAGCTGTGGCTGGGTGACGCTGACCGTCCGCGTCCCGAGGATGCCCGCATCGCGGTCATCGCGCGCGAAGGCCTGCCGCGCGTGCCGCGCGACGTGGTGGTCGGTGCCATCGTCATCGTGATCCTGACGGCCGGACTGCTGGTGGCGTTTCGCTGACGGTGCCGCTGTAGCGCGCGCTGCGGCGCACGGCCGCCAGGAAATCACGCCCCCAGCGCCGGATGTCGTAGTAGCAGACGGTCTCGTAGAGCGCGCGCATGCGCGCCTCGGCTTCTTCCGGCGGCAGCGTCAGCGCGCGCAGGATGACCTGGTAGAGGTCGCGCGGATCGTGCGGGTTGGTCAGCAGCGCGGTCTTCAGCTCGGCGGCGGCGCCGGCGAATTCGGACAGGACCAGCACGCCGCGGTCCTCGCGCAGCCCGCGCGTGGCGACGTACTCCTTCGAGACGAGGTTGAGGCCGTCGCGCAGCGGCGTGATCCACATGACGTCCGCGACCGCGTAGTAGGCGACCACTTCCTCGAAGGGCAGGCTGCGGAAGAAGAAGCGCAGCGGCGTCCAGTCGAAGCGCGAGAAGCGCCCGTTGATGCGGCCGACGGCCTGGTCGATCTCGGTCTGCAGCGTGCGATAGACGCTCATCTCGGAGGCCGCCGGCACGCAGACCACGGTCAGCACGACCTTGTCGTGCAGCTCCGGGTGCTCCTGCAGCAGGCGCTCGTAGGCCAGCAGCTTCGCCAGCGTGCCCTTGGTGTAGTCGAGCCGCTCCAGCGAGAGGATGACGCGGCGGCTCTTGAACTCGGTGCGCAGGTGATCGATGAGCCGCTGCGTGCCCCCGCGCTGCAAGGTGTCACGCACGCGCCCGACGTCGACGCCCACCGGATGGGCGCCGAGCCCGACGACGTGGCCGCCGGCTTCGAGGCGCGTGGTCATCTCGTCGAGGCCGACGGCGCAGCCATAGGTCATGAAGCGCGGCGCGCAGTGGCGGCGGGCGAGGATGCGCGTCGGCACCGTGCAGCGCACCGCGTCGACGAAGTTCTCGACCTGGCGAGGAATGTGGAAGCCGATGTAGTTGCAGTGCAGCAGGCTGCCGAGGATCTCGCGGCGCCACGGCAGCACGTTGAAGATGTCGGCCGAGGGAAAGTGGGTGTGATGGAAGAACGCAATGCGCAGGTCGGGGCGCAGGTTGCGCAGGTAGGCCGGCACCATCCACAGGTTGTAGTCGTGGATCCAGACGATCGCACCGGGCGCCGCCTCCTCCGCCGTGCGGCGCGCGAAGGCTTCGTTCACTTCGAGGTAGGTTTGCCAGTATTCCTCGTTGAAGACGGCGCGCGCCCAGAAGGTGTGGAGCAACGGCCAGAAGGCTTCCTTGGAGAAGCGCCGGTAGAAGATGTCCACCTGGCGCTTGGTCAGCGGCACGCGCGCGGCGACGAGGTTGGGATAGCGGCGCGGCTCGATGGGCGTCACCGCCTCGAAGGGGCCATCGCCGGCCTCGTGGGTGGACCACGCCACCCACGAGCCCTCCTGGCCGTTGGCGAAGAAGCCCAGCAGCGTCGGGATGATGCCGTTGGGGGAGCGCGGGCGGCGTCGCTCGAGCTTGCCTCCCACCCGGATCTCCTCGTAGGGCAGGCGGTGGTAGACCATCACCAGCTTCGCGCGCCCCGCTCCGGGATCGGCCCGCGCCCATTCGCGCCGCGCCGACACCAGCTTGAAATGCCGCAGCGCCTCGATGATGCCGCCGCAGCCTTCGGCGGTCGCGTGGAGGATGCGCGGGTCGTCGCGAGTCTCGTCGAGCAGGGCCTGTTCCGCGCCGCCTACGCACACGGCGCGGAAGCCGGCGCGGATCATCGACAGGTCGTTGAGGGTGTCGCCGGCGGCGAGCACCCGCTCGGGCTTCACGCCGATGAGCTCCACCAGCGCGGAGAGCGTGGAGCCCTTGTTCACCCCGGCCGGCAGGATGTCCAGATAGTGCTGCGCCGAATACAGCACGTCGCAGCCCAGGGCCTCTGCGCGGGCGCGGATGCCCACCGTCACGGCATCCGCCGCGCAGTAATAGGAGCAGCGCCGCTGTTGCGGCACTTCCTGGCGCTCCAGCTCCGCGCACTGTGCGAAGGCGTCCGCGACCACGCGTTCGCCCGGCCAGCGGGCGTCGATGTGCGATTGCAGGGGCTGGACCGGTTCGAGCTCGGGACCGCCGACCACGGTTGCCCCGACGTCGCAGATGACGTAGTCGGGCGTGGGGATGGTCGGATCGGCGAGCAGTGGCAGCACGGACTCCAGGCCGCGGCCGGTGACGAAGGCCAGCTGGATATTCCGGCTGCGCGTGATGAGCCGGTACAGCGCGGTGCGCGACGTGGCGTCGCCGCCGAGAAAGGTACCGTCGAGATCGGTGGCGAGGAACATTCAGGGGCTCTCAGGCGCGTCGCCGAACGCGCAGGCGACGACCGGAGCCTGACGCCTGCGACGCCGCGGCGTGCAGGGGGATGAGCAAATGACGCGATCCACCGTAGCGGCCGAGCCGGATGGCTGCAAGCTCGGTAGCGCGGACGTGGCGCAGGGAACGCGACCGGATGAGGCCGGAGCCGGCGCGTTCTCAAGGGGCATGCCTCGACGTCGCCCGGCGGGAAGTATCGGGGAGAGACCGGTCGCAATCGGTGTGCTGCGGCCGGCATTCTCCGCCGCGCAGATCATCACTTGACGGCGCGCCGGCGATGGCTCATAGCATGCGACGTGGCACGGAGATGGAGGGATTCCATCCATGAAGCGGCCCGCGGGTGAGCGGTTCGACGCGCAGGACGGGCGTCGGCACGTCCATGCGACCGCGCACGCGCATCACGATCACGCGCACGATCTGAACGTCAGCCCGCGGCGGCTGCTCTTCGCCCTGCTCATCCTGGCGTCCTTCACGCTGGTGGAGGCGCTCGGAGGCTGGTATGCGCACTCCATCGCGCTGCTGGCAGAGGCCGCCCACATGCTGGCAGACTCGGCCTCCCTGCTGCTCGCGGTCGCTGCCATCCACGCATCACGCCAGCCTCCGAGCTCAGGGCGGACCTACGGCTCGGCGCGCTTCCAGACGCTGGCGGCGTACACCAACGGCCTCGCGCTCGTGGTGCTGACGCTGTTCGTGGTGGTGGAGGCGGTGCGCCGCATCGTTCACCCGGAAGCGGTTGACGGTTCGATCATGCTTGCTGTCGCGCTGACGGGCGGTGCGGCGAATCTCGGCGCCTACCTGGTGCTGGCCGGCGCGCGCTCGCTCAACGAGCGCAGCGCGCGGGCGCACGTGACGAGCGATCTGCTGGGTTCGGCCGCGGCGGTGGGTGCCGCGGTGGCGATCCTGCTGGCGGGCTGGGTGCTGGCCGACCCGCTGCTGTCGATTTTCGTGTCGATGCTGATCCTGCGCTCAGGATGGCGGATGACGCGCGAGGCCGGCCACGTGCTGCTGGAAGGCACGCCGCGGACGCTCGATCCCGTCGAGCTCAGCGCCGGCGTCGCGAGGCTGCCGGGCGTGCAAGGCGTGCACCACCTGCACGTCTGGTCGCTGACCGGCGATGCGCCGGTCGTGAGCCTGCACGTCAGCGCGGCGCCGTCGCTGGGCGACGCCGTCCTGCAGCGTGTGCACGACTACCTGCGCGAGGAGTTCGGCGTCAGCCACGCGACCGTGCAGGTGGAGCACAGCGGCTGCGTCGAACCGGCAAACGCAGCCTGCAATCCGCTGGCCACGGCCAGCGCGCAGCAGGCGCCGGCTCGGGAAGAGGCGCCGCACGCCGGTTCCTGAGGCGCCGGCTCGGGCGCGTCAGAAACGCCAGCCCACGCGCATGCCGAGATCGTTGATTGATTCATTGCCGGCGTCGAGGCCGGCGTTGGACGCATGGTCGAAGTACACGCCGAGGTCGAGGCGCCGCGTCAGCCGCACGCCGACTTCACCACTGACGTGAAACAGAAGATGCGAGCCGAGGCTCATGCGGTTCGGGTCCGTCGTCAGCCTGCGGCCGTCGTTGAGCGAGCCACCGAGTCCGAGGTTGAAGAACAGGCGATCGAGCACGCCCGGCGTGCCGTCGGCCCAGACGGCCGGCGAGGCCTGGAACCGGGAGATCCAGCCGAAGTAGAACTGGCTCGTGTACCCGGCGGTATTGATGTCGGCCCCGACGGTCGGGTAGACCGTGAGCAGCGAGCGGATCAGCCACGGCCATGACCGGGGCGCCGGGATCGGCGGCGTGAAGTTGGCCTCGAGGTTGATGTCGGCGCCGTTCTCGCGACCGTTGATGAAGTGCACGTCGTGCGCCAACAGGCCGAGGTGAAGTTCGTCGAGCCACGCGGGTGCGTGTGTCGATGCGGTGGCGGCCGCCGCAGCGGTGGAAGCGCCAAGCAGCATCGCAAGGGCGGTCGCGACGCCCGCGGCAACGGCACACAGCCTGACCTTCGTCATTGTTGTTTTCCCGGCGGGTGGAGGGTTGCCGTGCGGACGGCGCCGCCATTCTAGCGGCGCGCCGGGGAATGCCAATGCGCCGGAGCGTTTCTACGGCGGCGGGCCTTCCGGGCGCTCCCTCAGGAAGCGCGCGAAGCGCGGCAGGCCGTGTGCGGTCAGGCCGTTGTAGCGGTACGTGACCCACGCGCCGACGCGCGGCGGGTTCGCGCGCTGCGCGTCGCTGAAGCCCGCGCCGAGCCAGAATTCGCGGCCGTCTGGCGTACGCACGCGCAGCGATCCCATCGCGCCAGCCAGTCGCCCGCGGCCGGGCCGATAACCGACGACCCGGGCTTCCGCGTCGTCCCATGGCTTCAGCTTGAGCAGGCCGGCGCCGCGCCCCGCGCGGTAGGGCGTACGCCCATCGTGCAGGACAAGGCCTTCGCCACCTCTGGAGATCACGCGCTCGAGCGCTTCCCGGAGCTCCGCTTCGGAACCGACGCGGAACTGTGTGACCGCCACGACCCATGGCCCGGGGATGGCGGCAACGAGCCGGCGGATGGCCGGCACGCGTTCGTCAAAGCTGCCGCCGTGCCCCGGCAGGTCGAACACCATGTAACGCATCCGGCGCCGCGCGGCGTCGTCCGGCCGCGCGGCGCGCACTGCCGCGGATGCATGCTCGAAGCGGCCGTAGCCCGCCCACAGTTCGCCGTCCATCGGTGTCGCCGGCCATCCGGCGGTGAACCACTGCGGCGCGATGACCGGCTGGCCCCGGCGCGTCCAGAGCGTCGCGCCGTCCCAGTAGCCTCGCACGCCGTCGTATTTCTCGCTGACCCAGTAGTGCCTGAGCTCCACGTTGCCGGCGTAGACGTCGACCAGCTCCAGTGCCGGCGGTTGTGCGGCTGCGACAACAGACACCCACAGGCAGAGCAGGAAAATCGCACAGGCGCTGCCGGGACGGTGCATCGGATCTCCTGCCGGACGGCTCCTTCACGGCTTCCGCCGCCATCCGATCAGGATAGCCGCTGGGTCGTCGTGCATGGCCGCGCTCGCTTCATCGCCCCGCGTTGGCCAGCCCCGCGGGCGCGCCAGAGCGTCTCGTCCGCGGCAGCCCGAGCGCATGGGTAATGACGGCGATCGATGCCAGGCTCATGGCAAGCACGGCAAGCATCGGCGAGAGGAGAAACCCGCAGAACGGATACAACGCGCCGGCGGCGACCGGGATGCCGATGAGGTTGTAGACGCTGGCGAAGGCGAGGTTTTGTCGAATGTTGCGGACCGTCGAGCGCGAGAGCTTGCGGGCGCGCAGGATCGCTTCGAGGGCGAGGGTGTCGCCCGTCAGCGTGATCGCCGCGCGCGAGACCGCGACATCGGTTGCGGTGCCTATCGCGATGCCGACGTCGGCC
>DASVGQ010000183.1:0-43641 GCA_036379455.1 Nevskiaceae bacterium | reverse complement strand
CCTGCTGCGGCCGAACATCGTGCCGTTCTTCGCGCGGCTCGCGCGCCGCTGGATGCCATCCAAGGCTTGAGGGCAGCAGGCTCGAAGCGCAGAAAGCCGTTCACGGCGACGCTCCTTCCGCGGACCCGAGCGCACGCTCCCTGCGCTCCTAGAGCCGCGAAGGCGGCTGCGCGCAGTGCTTCGCCGATGGACTGGTGCCATCGCCCATGGGCGCCGTCTCACCCAGCCTTGCCGGCCCATGCAGCTTGCGACCTTCGAACCATTGCCACGACACCAGCCCTGGAACACCGAGCACCAACATCCGGACGCGCTTGATCAACGACAGCACAATCGCCGCGTCGGCCGGCACGCCGATGACGGCGCCCAGCAGGACGAACCCGCCCTCCTGAATCCCGAGCGCGCCCGGGATGAAGAAGGCCATCGCATACACCGCCTGCCCCAGGCTCTCGAAGAAGATCGCTTGGAGCCAGCTCACCGGATGGCCGAGGAAGTACAGCGCGAGCCAGATTTCTCCGAAACCGGCGATCCATCCGAGCAGGTAGGCGACAAAGCTGGCGCGTACGCGTGCTCGATGCGTATAGATGGCATCGACCGCAGCATCCAGCGCCTGGGCACCACCACGCAGTTCGAAGCCTCCATGGCTGCCCAGCATTTTCCCGAGAAAACGCGCCAGCGGCTCGAACATGCCGCGACGCTGCACGCGATACAGCCACGCGCCGAGCACGCAGAAGCCCAGCGCCGCGCCCACGAGCGACCAGGCGACCGGTGAACCGCCGGCAAAATGCAGCAGCAACAGCAGCCCCACGATCGTGAACACGATTTGCGCGAGGATCTGCTGCGCCGTGCCGACCGTCACCCCGGCCCCGGCCGCGTTCACCGTGTAGGCTCGCTGCGCAATCATCCGCGCCATGACCAGCAGCCCGCCGACCTGTGCAACGGGGAGCAGCGCGTTGACCGCTTCGCCTACCCAGCGTGCCCGAAACACGGTATGAAAGCGCGGCAGACGACGTCCAGCGCGCGGCAATGCGAACCATTGGCCGGCGCTGTCGAACAGGAGCGGGACCGCGTGCCACGCCGTCACCGCAAGCATGCCCCACCCGGCGACTTCGAGCGCACGCATGATCGGCCCCGCGCCCCGCCACACCAGCACGCCGATGAACAGCGCCAGTCCGAAGACAAACGCGATAATGACGCCGCGCTTCATCGCACGCGGGCCCTGCCGGCACGGTACGGCGCGCGCGCAGCCGCCCGGCGTCGCTCTCTCCCACCAGTGCCAGCTGTGCCCGCACGGCGCGTCACGCGGGCAGGCTCCGGGCCTGGAACCACGCCACCGCATCGCGCAGCGCCTCGATTGCCGGACGCGCCTCGTAGCCCAGCTCGGCCTTTGCCCGCGCACTTGAGAAGAACATGTACTTCGTCGACATGCGCACCTCGGCCACGGTAGCCAAGGGTTGGCCCCCCGTGATCCGCGCGATGCGTTCCGCGACGAACGCGATCGGCAGAACCAGGGCGTGCGGCAGGCGTACGCGCGGCGCCCGATGCCCGGTGAGCCCCGCGATCGCCGTGAGGATCTCGCGCAGCGTCATGTCCGTGCCGCCCAGCACGTAGCGTCGCCCCGGCTTGCCGCGCTCAAGGGCCAGCCAATGGCCGTTCGCCACGTCGTCCACGTGGACGATGTTGAGCCCCGTGTCCACGTAGGCCGGCATCTTCCCGGCGGCCGCGTCGCGGATCACGCGGCCGGTAGGCGTCGGCTTGATATCGCGCGGGCCGATCGGCGTCGACGGGTTGACGATCACGACGTCCAGGCCATCAGTAACGAAGCGCTGTGCCTCCTCCTCGGCGAGGTATTTGGAGCGCTTGTAGTGCCCGATCATGGCGTCCAGCGTGACCGGCGTATCTTCGTCGCCCGGCTGTCCCTTTCCCGGGATGCCCAGAGTTGCCACGCTGCTGGTGTAGACAACGCGCCGCACGCGCGCGGCGCGCGCGGCCTTCAGGAGGCGCCGCGTGCCGCCAACGTTCGCCTCATAGATCTCGTCTGGGTGCGGAACCCACAGGCGGTAGTCCGCCGCGACATGGAACACCGCTTCACATCCCGCGCACGCGCGTTCCAGCGACGCCTGGTCGCGCAGATCGCCAATGCTGACCTCGACGTCGAGCCCCGCCAGATTTTCGCGGTCCGATCCGTCGCGCGCCAGCGCCCGCACCTGGGTCCCGGCTGCCAGCGCGCGCCGCACTACCGCTGAACCGACAAAACCGGTCGCTCCCGTTACCAGCACGCGCATCCATGCACCTCCGGACCCCTGATGCTCATGGACCGAAGGCGGCACCGGTGCAGCGCGACCTGCCGTTCCGTCGCAGCGATCCGGTCCATTCAGGTCCGCGATTTTAGCTTGCGGTGATACCAGGCAAGCAGGCTGGGCAGCAGCACCAGCGTGCAGATCACGGTCGTCGCCAGGCCGAAGGTGAGCACGATCCCGAGGCTGCGCGTCCCCGGATGTGGGGAGAGCGCGAGGTTGCCGAAGTTCGCCACGGTGATCAGCGCGCCAAACAGCACCGCGCGTGCCGCGCCGGTATGCAGCAGGTTGACGTCTCCCGCGGTTCGACCACGCTGCACAATGTAGACGCCGTAGTCGACGCCCACGCCCAGCACCAGCGGCAGCGCGATGACATTGGCAAAGTTGAAGGGCACGCCGGCCACCACCGTCTCGGCCACGGTGAAGAGTCCGGCCAGCGCGAGCGGAATCAGCACGAAGATGGTGTCCACGACGTTGCGCAGCAGCACCAGCAGCAGAATCACGATGGCGATCAGCGCGTAGGCAAAGGCGTGCTGGAAGGCGTGCACGACCGCGCGGCCGGATTCGACGTACTCGACCGGCGAACCGGTCGCCGTCGGCTCCGCGGCGCGCACCTGCGCCTGGAAGCGGTCGATCGCCGGATCAGTAGTCAGGATCTGCCTGGGCCAGAGCTCCACCCTGTACTCGCCGTTAGGCGCGACCCACCGCCGCACGAGCGCGGGAGGCAGGTTGTCGAAAGTGATCGGCTGCGCCTGGAGCGCATCTCGCAGGTCGCCGAGCTCCTGCGGCAGGGTTCCCAGCAGATCGTTGCGCAGGCGCTGCAGCAGCTGCTCGCGCCCCTCTGGGTCGAGCCGTCCGTACGCAGCATCGAAACGTCGCAGGCGCTCACCCAGCGCGTGCAGGGCCTGTGCCTGCGAATTCCCGCGCGCCTGTAGCGCGGCGACGGTGAAGCTGCGGATCGCCTCCATGTCGCGCGGATCGTCTGCCACCAGTCCGGCGTGCGGCGACTGCAGGGAAGGCCCGACGAGGAATTCCAGGTTCTGAATGATCGCGAGCTTCTGCTGCTGATCGTCCGGAATGAAACTGTCGATCGTCATGGCACGGCGCACCAGCGGCAGCTTCTCCATCTTCGCGGCCACGGCGCGTGCGGCGCCCGCAGTCGGCGTCATGATCTCCATCGTGAGCGTGGGAACGTTGGGATCCTTGAGGAGCGCCTTGAACGTTTCCACCGACTCGCTGTGCGGATCGCGAAGATCCAGCGGGTTGTAGTCGAAGTGCACGCGGGGGATCAGCGCGAGGGATCCTGCGGCCAGCACCGCCGCGCCGATCCACAGCCAGCGGCCGTGCGTATAGGGGATCGCCAGCGCCTTCCCGATCCACCCTTGATCCGGCGTCCGCCAGCGGACGGACGCAGGATTCGGAGGCAGCAACGCGATCAACGCGGGCAGGATGCTGAGACTCGTGAGCAAGCTGATGAACATGCCGCCGCCCGTGATCAGACCGAGCTCGGCCACGCCGGTGAAAGAGGTCGGGATGAACGCGAAGAACCCGATGGAGGTCGTGCACGCGCACACCAGCATGAAGCCCCCGACGTCCGCCGCTGCGCCGGGAAGCGCCTTGCGCTGCGTATCGCCGCGGCCGATGCGCTCGCGGTACTGCATGCACAGGTACAGCGCGTAATCGATGCCCAGCCCGATGTAGAGCACGCCGAAGGCGATGGAGATCAGATTGAGATGACCGACCGTCGCCGCCGCGAATGCCGTCGTCGTCAACAGGCCGTAGATCAGCGTCACCAGCGCGGCAATCACCATGCGCCACGAGCGCAGCGCGACGTACAGCAGCAGCACGACGAACAGCAGGCCGACCCCGAAGGCGATGCCGAGGCCCGACGTCGCAGACTTCATCTCCTCGTATTCCAGCGCGACGGTGCCGGTCAGCCGCACGCGCACGCCGTGCGCCGCGTCCAGATGCAGCGCTGCGATATCGGCGTTGACGGCGTCCATCGCCGGCTTGCCGGCGAGCATCTGGCCGAAATCGAGGTGCGGCGTCACCTCGATGAACTTGCGCGTGGAATCGCTCTCCTGGGGACCGTTGCCCATCAGGCCCTGCCACGAGAAGCTGTAGGGTTTCTTCGTGATCGAAGCGTCGACCGCACTGCCGATCTGGTCCAGTGCCGGAGACAGGTCGATGCTCTCGCTCTGCTGATGCGTGACGGCCTGGTGCAACAGCGTGAAAAGCCCGTCGAGGCTGGGGTTCTGCGCCAGCGCGCCGAGGAAGGGCTGGGCCTGCAGCAGGTTCGTCGAAAGATCCTCCAGCTGCGGCAAACTCAGGAACAGCAGCCCGTTGCGCCGGAAGAAGGGCTCGGCGTCCAAGGCGAAGATGTAGGGAAACAGCTTCGGCCGGCTCTTCAGCTTCGCGACGAGCTCGCGCTGGGCGCGCTCCGCGAGGCCCGGTGTATCGCCATCGATGACGATGGCCAGCGTCTTCGTCTGCTCAGGAAATAGCCGATTGATCTCGTCGCCCGCCGCCTTCCACGGCAGCTTGTCCGAGAACATCTGCGAAGTGCTCGTGTCGACGCTCAGGTGGCCGGAAATGTAGTAGGCCATGCCGACGCCGCACAGAATTGCCACCACCACCACGAGCCACGCGCGCCGCTGCATCCACCCGACCCACGTCAGCAACCAGCGCGAGAACACTCAGCGTTCTCCCGCACTGCCGCCGTCATACGCCCCGCGACGCATCAGGCGTGCCGCACGCTCGCGGAGGCGATCGCCGGCAGGCAGGTCGCCGCAATGCTGTGCAGGCCGTCGGTCGCCTTGGCGAAATCGCGGCCAAGCCGCGGCAGGCGCATGAGCTGGCCCGGTCGCCTCAGCAGCTGCAGCGCGAATGGCCACGGCCGCACCCGGCCGAGCGTATCGACGCCGGCAATCGCCGCAGAAGGGATCGTCACGTCCACGGCGTCGACGATCACGCGGATCGCCAGGAACGGCACGCCGACGTCGAGCGCTACCCGGGCCACCGCCGCGCTCTCCATATCCACGACCGCCGCACCTGCCGCTCCACCCCGCCGCTTTTCCGCCGCCGTAGCCCACGGGCGTGCGGCGCTGAGCAGCACGCCCTCATGCGCTGAACCGAGCTCGGGTGAGAGCGCGGCGCGGACGCGGGTGCGCCACCGCGCGTCCGTGTCGTACACGGTCCCCGCCTCGTCTCGCACCGCGTGCGGCAGAACCACATCTCCCGCAAAGAGCTCGGACTGCAGCGCGCCGCAGGTACCCCAGCTCACGAGGGCACCGGCTCCGTCGTCAAGCAGCTTCTGCGCCGCCTTCGCGGCACGTTCCGCGCCCATGCCCGCAAGGCGCAACCGCACGCCGCTCAGCTGCGCCTGCGCGCCGATCGCTGCGTCGATCTCAGTGAGGCATCGCGCTTCCGCCCACAGCGCCGCCACCACGCCGGTGTACGCGCCGTCGTCCACCCGCTCAGCGTGCCTTCCCGGCGCTTCCTTCAACCGCGGCCCCGTCCACCGGACGCGGTCGACCGCGCGGTCAGGCGCCGATAGCGGACCAGGGCCCAGAGTGGGAAATACACCGAGTAGCCGTGGTACTTGAGGTAGAACACGCGCGGGAAACCGGGCGCCGTGAAGGTCTCGTCCTGCCAGATGCCGTCGCCATCCTGGTGCGCGACCAGCCACGCGATTCCGCGCTCCACCGCCGGCGACCGCACGCACCCGGCCGCCATCAGGCCCAGAACCGCCCATGCGGTGGCGTAGCCGGTGCTGTTTCCGTCGAGCTCCCCGGCCAGCCTCGGATCCGCGTAACTGTCGTTGCCCTCGCCCCAGCCACCGTCGGCGTTCTGCTTCGAGCACAGCCAGTCCACCGCCCTGCGGATCCACGGCTGCTGCATATCCTCGTCCGTGTACGCCAGACCCGACAGGACGCTCCACGTACCGTAGATATAGTTCGTTCCCCACCGCCCCCACCACGATCCGTCCGGCTGCTGCGAAGCCTTGAGGTATTCGATGCAGCGGCGCACGGCTTCACGGTCCCCGGGACGTCCAAGCAGGCCGAAGATGATCAGCGCACGTCCGGAAACGTCCTCGGTCGGCGGATCACACAGCGCTCCGTGGTCCGCGAACGGAATCTTGTTGAGGTATAGATAATCGTTGTCGACGTCGAAGGCACCAAAGGCGCCGTTGCTCGACTGCATGCCCACCAGCCAGTCGGCCGCGCGCTGGACGCGATCCGGATATCGATCTGCGGCCGCGACGTGGAACACCGCGGCTACCATCGCGGTATCGTCCAGATCTGGGTAGTAGGCGTTGCGGTACTGGAACGCCCATCCCCCCGGCGGGACCTTCGGCGCGTGAATCGCCCAGTCGCCTTTCAGCTCGGTTTCCTGCAGCGGCGCCAGCCACTCCAGCGCCCGATCCACGGCCTTCTGCGCGACCGCATCCGTGTTGCCTCGCGGGCCACTGCGCAGCAGCGCCAGCGCTGCCCAACCGGTATCCCAGATCGGGGACACGCAAGGCTGACAGTAAACCGAGCCATCCGGTCGTTGGACGAGCAGCTTTTGCAGCGCCTTCCGGCACGTGACGCGCGCCGGATGATCCGGCGGATAGCCGAGCTCCGCCAGCGCCTCGTAGGCGTTGACCATCGCAGGAAAGATGCCGCCCAAGCCGTCCTCGCCGTTCAGCCGCGGCAGCAACCATTGTTCCGCGCGCCGGATGGATCGTTCGCGCAGCACACGGGCGACGAAGGGCTCGACCGCCCTTCCCATCTTGTCGGCCGCGAGGAAGATCCGGCTCAGCGTGCCTCTGGCAGGCAGGTATCCCCGCTCCTCCGATGGATCCACCGTGAACAGTTCGCGAATGCCGATCCCGCGCGGATTCTTCGCTTCGGTGCGCCGCGACATCAGGATGAACAGCGGCACCATCACCGTGCGCGACCAGTAGCTCACCTTGTCGAGATGGAAGGGGAACCACTTCGGCAGCAGCATGATCTCGGCAGGCATGAACGGAATGCCATGCCAGGGAATCTGTCGGAACTGCGCCAGCATGATCTTCGTGAAGACGTTGCTGCGCGCGGCGCCGCCGAGTGCCAGGACCGCGTCGCGCGCGCGGCGCATGTGCGGCGCATCGGCGTTGTCACCCACCAGCTTGAGCGCGTAGTAGCACTTGACGGTGCAGGAGACGTCCAGCGCTCCACCGTGGTAGAGCGGCCAGCCTCCGTGCCCGTCGAGCACCTGCTTGGCGCGCAGGAAGCGGGCGATCCGCTTTTCCAGATCGACGTCGATCTCATCCATGAAATGCATCATCAGGATGTATTCAGCTGGAATCGTGCAATCCGCCTCCAGCTCGAAGCACCAATGGCCGTCGTCCTTCTGCAGAGCCAGAAGAGCCGCTCGGCCGCGGGCAATCGCGCGGTCGAGCGCCCGGGAGCCCGATGCGGCAGCCTTCGTCCGTCCGGCGTTCGGCGCTCGACTTCGCTCGCGTGCTTCCATGGCGGGGGTCGAGTCGCTCATGTCCTTTCGCGTACGTTCTGCATGCTGATCCGCGCACCGCGCTGCCGCGGCGCCGGGCGTCCCGTGTCTCCGTCTGATCAGCGGCCGGCGGCCGCGCGCGGCGCTGCGGCGCGGCGGATGACCGGGAGCGGCACGATCCGCCCCGGCGGCATCGGCAGACGCGCCGCGGCACGGTTGAACAAGGCGGTAAGCCCGGTATCGCTGCGCGCGACGGCGCGCGTCAGCAGTGTGGTCCACGCTACCGCCCGGTGGCTGATCTTGACTTGCGTGCCATCTTCAAACCCCAGGTTGGCGATCACCTTGTCCAGCGTCAGCAACGCCATGCCTACGGCCCACGCGCAGAACAGGCGGACTCCCGGTTCCCGCGCCGGCAGCAGCAGGATGTAGGCAAGCGCCCCACGCAGGTGCCCGTGCGCGATGGCGACGAGTTCACGTACCCCCGCCTGGAAGCCCGCGCCGTGGTTCGTGCGCGACAACTCCGCGAGCTCGAAGCCGAAGCGGCTGAACACGTCCCTCGGATACCAGCACACGCCGCGCGCGTGGTCGTCCCAGACATCCTTGATGATGTTCGTCATCTGCAGGCCCTGTCCGAAGGACACGGCCAGCTTCATCATCGCTTCCCGATGCATGTCGATCTCGGGCAGATGCTCGCAGAACAGCTCGGTGAGCATCTCACCGACTACCCCGGCGACGTGATAGCAGTAGTCGTCGAGCTCTCGTACCGTTGCAAGGCCGCGCGGGCTCGCCCGCCGTTCGAAGCTGTGCATGCCACTGCACATCGTGTCGATGCAGCGCGAAATCGCCCCGCGCTGGGCCATGCTGAAGCCTCCCGTGACACGCAGGACGGTGGGCGTATTGCGCACCAGCTCGCGCTCAGCGACCGGCGTGCCGTCCGACAATTCCGCCACCAGATCACGCGCGAAACCCGCCGCCGCACGCCGTCCCTCGACCACCTCCCGGAACAGCGACTGGAAGTATTGCTTGCGATCCCCGCGCAGCTCCGGCTCATCCTCGATGGTGTCCGCGATACGGCACAACAGGTAGGCGTTCGCAACGACGTCAGCGAGCCTGCCAGGCAGCTGCGGAATGGTCAGCGCAAAGGTCCGCGACACGCCCGGCAGGATCGCCGTCTGATATGCCAGCGCCGCCACGTCGGGTTTCCGGGAAGACGCAGGCGAGCCGTCGACGGCCGTCAGACGGCCGCGACTGGCATGGGTCACGCGGGCTTGCAGCGTCCTGTCCGCAAAGGATGTACCGACCGGTCGCTCAGTTTCCGCCACGCGTCGACGCTCCCTTCCGTGGGCGACAGCGAGGCGCCGCCGCTGATTCGCCCGCGATTGTACTTTGTGGACTCACGCGTACACCAACAGTGTTTCGACCGGAACGTCCCGGAGTCGCGCGCGTGCGCCCAGCGCCTGGAGTTCCACCGCCGCGGCCACACAACACACGCGTGCGCCCAGCGACTCGACCAGCTTGATGGCCGCCACTGCCGTCCCGCCCGTCGCCAGGACATCATCTACCACGGCGACGCGGGCACCGGTACCCGCCGCATCGCGATGCATCTCCAAGCGGTCCGTGCCGTACTCAAGCTGGTAGTCGACGCCGACGGTCTGCCACGGCAGTTTGCCGGGCTTGCGGATCAGCTGCAGGGGCAGCCCGAGGCGCATGGCGAGCGCTGCGCCAAACAGGAATCCGCGTGCCTCGATGGCGGCCAACTGTGTCGCGCCATGGCCCTCGATGCGTCGCGCCAGCAGTTCCACCGTCGAACCGAATCCGTTGCTGTCGGCGAGCAGCGGCGTGATGTCACGGAAGATGATCCCCGGCTTCGGAAAATCCGGTACGGCGCGGACCAGCTTCGAGAGCTCGGCAACCGGTTCGGGAACCATGTCACGGGCGACCGTGATCAGACCGCCGCCGCGCCACCGACAATCTCCGCCAGCTCCTTCGTGATGCTCGCCTGGCGTGCCTTGTTGTAGGCGAGCTGCAGCCCGTCGATGATCTTGCCCGCGTTGTCGGATGCGGACTTCATGGCCACCATCCGCGCCGCCTGCTCGCAGGCCCCGTTCTCGATCACCGCCTGGTAGACGAGCGATTCGGCGTAGCGCACGAGTACATCCTCGACCAGCTGCATGTCGTCCGGCTCGTAGATGTAATCCCAAGTCTTGGGGAGGGAATCATCCTGTACTACCGGCACCGGCAGAAGCTGCTGGATGCGCGGCCGCTGGGCCATGGTATTGACGTACACGTTCGAGGCCAGCACTACGCGATCGAGCTCCTGGGCGCGGTAGGCGTCGGTCAGGACCTTCACGACGCCGATGATCTGCTCGAGATGCACGTGATCGCCAAGCCGGCTGGCCTGCGCGAGCACCTTGCCGCCGACGCGGCGGAAGAAGCCGACGCCCTTGCTGCCGATGACGGCGAACTCGACCTCCGCACCGCGCGCCTGCCAGGTTGGGATGTCCCGCACCACGGCGCGGAACAGGTTCATGTTCAGCCCGCCGCACAACCCGCGATCCGTGGCGACGACGAGGTACGCCACCCGTTTCGCCTCGCGTTCGACGAGGAAGGGATGCTGGTACTTCAGGTGGCCACGCGTCATGTGGCCAACCGTCGCGCGCATCTTCTCCGCGTAGGGTCGCGCCGCCAGCATCCGGTTCTGCGCGCGACGCATCTTGCTCGTCGCGACCTTCTCCATTGCCTTCGTGATCTTTTGAGTGTTCTGGATGCTCCGGATCTGCGTGCGGATTTCCTTCGCGCCTGCCATCGGTCAGATCTCCGCCTGCGAATGGGCCCCGCAGCGAGGCCCGTGCGTCCTGCGGGATGTGAGAGGATGCATGGGGATCATCACACCGCCGACTGTTTCTTGAACGCCGCGACGGCAGCGGCAAGCCCCTTCTCGATCTCGTCGCCGAAGTTTCCTGCATCGCCGATCTGATCAAGCAGCGGCTGGTAGCTGGCGCTCATGAACTGATGCAACGAGGACTCAAAGGTGCTGATCTCGTTTACCGGCACGTCGTCGAGGTAGCCGCGATCCACGGCAAAGAGCGAGACGGCCATCTGCGGCACGGACAGCGGTGCATATTGCTTCTGCTTCATCAGCTCGGTCACGCGCCGGCCTCGTTCCAGCTGACGCCGCGTCGCCTCGTCGAGATCGGAAGCGAACTGCGCAAACGCCGCGAGTTCGCGGTACTGGGCCAGCGCGAGGCGCACGCCGCCGCCGAGCTTCTTGATCACCTTCGTCTGCGCCGCACCGCCGACGCGTGACACCGAAATGCCGGCGTTCATGGCCGGACGGATGCCGGCGTTGAACAGATCCGTTTCGAGAAAAATCTGCCCATCCGTGATGGAGATCACGTTGGTCGGCACGAATGCCGACACGTCACCGGCCTGCGTCTCGATGATCGGCAGCGCAGTGAGTGAGCCCGTCTTGCCTTTGACCTTTCCGCCCGTGGCCTTCTCGACGTATTCCACGTTCACGCGTGCGGCACGCTCCAGCAACCGCGAGTGGAGATAGAAGACGTCGCCCGGATAGGCTTCGCGCCCCGGCGGACGCTTGAGCAGCAGCGATACCTGGCGATACGCCCACGCCTGCTTGGTGAGGTCGTCATAGATGATCAGCGCATCCTCGCCCTTGTCACGGAAGTACTCGCCCATCGCACAGCCGGAATACGGTGCCACGTACTGCAGCGCCGCCGATTCAGACGCGGTGGCCGCGACCACGATCGTGTGTTCGAGCGCCCCGTGCTCTTCCAGCTTGCGTACCACGTTCGCGATCGAGCTCGCCTTCTGGCCGATCGCGACGTAGATGCACTTGATGCCCGAGTCGCGCTGGTTGATGATCGTATCCACGGCCAGCGCGGTCTTGCCGGTCTGCCGATCGCCGATGATCAGTTCGCGCTGGCCACGACCCACCGGTACCATCGAATCGATCGCCTTGTAACCCGTCTGCACTGGCTGGCTCACCGACTGACGCGTGATCACGCCAGGCGCCACCTTCTCGATCGGCGACGTCTGGGTGCACTGGATCGGTCCGCGGCCATCGATGGGTTGCCCGAGGGCGTCGACCACGCGCCCCAGCAAGGCCTCGCCGACCGGCACCTCCAGGATGCGGCCGGTGGTCTTGACCGTATTGCCTTCGGAAAGATGCTCGTAGGAACCCAGCACGACCGCACCCACCGAGTCATGCTCGAGATTCAGCGTCAGGCCGTAGGTCGGCGAACCGTCTGGATGCGGTGGGAATTCCAGCATTTCGCCCGCCAGCGCTCCCGACAGGCCGTAGATGCGCACGATGCCGTCCGCCAGGCTTACGATCGTGCCCGTGTCGCGCGCCTCAGCAACGCCGTCGAATTGCTCGATGCGGGTCCTGATCAGGTCGCTTATTTCAGAAGGGTTCAGTTGCATCCCGATATCCTCGTCATACCTGCCGCCGCGCCGGGTCGAGCCGCTGCGGCACGCGAATGTTGCGTTCTCAGCGCTGCAATTCCTGCGACAGCCTCTGCAGCTCGCCGCGCAGGCTGCCGTCGACCACCCAGTCGCCCGCCCGGATGAGCGCGCCGCCGATGAGCGCAGGATCGGCGCTCCAGTGCAGCACGACCGTGCGCGCGAGCCGGCGTCCGATGGCCTGCTGCAGCGCATCCTGCTGCTCCGGCGGCACCGTATCGGTTGCCGTGACGACGTCTACATCCACGCGCGCCTCGGCGCGGGCGCACAGGTCCTTGAAGTGCTCGGCGACCAGCGGTACCAGTGACAGACGACGGTTCTCGGCCAGCAGGCGCAGCAGAGCCCGCACCTGCGCCTCGCGCGCTGCGTCCCGATCCGTCGTTGCCTGCGTCTGCCCCCCGCGATGTCCGAACAGGGCATCAGCGATGATGTCCGCCATCCCGTCCCGATCGATCAGCGGTGACCTCAGCTGCTGCGCGAGCCCGGGCGCGCCAAGCGTCACCGCGAGCGCTTCCAGGATCGAGCCCCAGTCGCCGCGTGCGTCTTCAGCGCTGGCGATCTCGAAGATCGCGCGTGCGTAGGGTCGGGCCAGCGTGCGAGGTTCCATGGGCGGGGCGTCAGATCTCTGCCGCGAGGCTTTCGAGCACTTCGGCGTGAACCTTCGCGTTCACTTCGCGCTTGAGGATGCGCGAAGCGCCCTGCACCGCCAGCTGTCCCACTTGGCGCCGCAGGCTCTCGCGCGCCGCTTCGATCTGCCGCTGCACCTCGGCCTGCGCACGCGCAACGATCTGCTCTCCCTCGCTACGGGCCGCTTCGCGGGCCTGCTCGAGCATCTGCTTGGCCTGCTTGTCGGCGGCTCCCAGGATCTCGCGCGCCTGTTCACGCGCTTCCCGCAGCGCCTGATCACTCTTCGCCGACGCTTCGTTCAACGCCTCGACGCTGCGCTCACTGGCCGCCAGGCCCTCTGCGATCCGCGCCTGTCGCGCGTCCATCACGCCCATCAAGGGCGTCCACAACAGCTTCTTGAACAGATAGATGAATACACCGAAGCTGATGATCTCGACCAGCAGTGTTATGCCGACGGCCATGACAACCCTCCGCTTGACCGGCTCAACGGATCCTTAGTACGCCACTTCATGACCCCGGACCCGCGGTCAGCCGCCGTGCGCCACTGCCAGCGCCTTGACCACGCCGGTGAGGAAGGGATTCGCGAACGTGAACCACATGGAAATGCCCAACACAATGAATGGGAAGGATTCCATCAGGCCGCCGGTGAACAGGACCTGCCCCGTGAGCATCGGGCGTAGCTCGGGTTGGCGCGCAATGCTCTCGACGAAGCGCGAAGCGATCAAGCCCCAGCCCAGCGCCGAGCCGACGCCGGCGAGGCCGAGGATGAAACACACCCCGACGACGGTGGCGGAATAGAGAATCACAATAGAGTGCGGGTCCATCGATAACTCCTTGGGTGAGACGGATGCGGGCGATCCGCGTTAATGGGACTCTGTATCGCTGACCATCGCCATGTACACGATGCTCAGCAACATGAAGATGAAGGCCTGGATGACGATGATGAGGCTCTCGAACGCGCGCCAAGCCAGACCCAGTAGACCCTGGATGGGCAGTGCCCACCAGGTGAAGCCGAACAGCGCGATGAGAATGAAGATCAACTCGCCCGCAAACATGTTGCCGAACAACCGGAGGGTCAGGCTCAAGGGTTTGGCCAAGCCTTCCACCGCGCCGATCGCGAGATTGAACGGAGCCATGTAGATGCCGAAAGGATGCGAAACGAGTCGCTTCAGATACCCCAGTATCCCGTGGAAGCGGATCCCGTAGACGATCGTCAACAGGAACACCGAAATGGCCAGTGCTCCCGGCACGGCGAGGCCAGCGGTCGGCACCGGCCGCCAATGCACTTCAGGCGGCGCAAAGCCGAACGGCAGCGCGATCAGCTGCGCAATGGTCGTCAACAGATCGACGGGCACGAGGTCCATCGCGTTCATGATCAGGACCCAGACGAAGATCGTCAGCGCCATGGGCCCGACCAGCGGATCGTTCGCCCGCGGAAACAGCGAAGTCGTCTGGTTGTTGGCGAATTCGACCAGAGTCTCCAGTACGTTCTGCACGCCACTGGGCGCGCCGGCCTTGAGCCGCCGTCCGACGCGCCAGGCGATGAACAGCACGATCCCGGCGAGTACCCAGCTGACGACAATTTCATCGATGTTGATGAAGCCGGTACCGGCCGTGAAATTCACCAGGTGGTGGTGAAGATATTCGCTGGCTACCTTCGGCTGTGCGAGGAAGGAAAGCGCGCTGCTCATGCCGCTTCAGTCCGCTTCATGACGTTTCCCCGCAGCCCTCGTGATATCACTGGTGACGTGCCGCAACCGCATACGCGAACTGTGGGAGCGCAAACCCGGCGATGACGCTGGGAGGGTCCAGATGCCACAAGCCCATGCCCAGTGCAAACGCCGCCAGAGTAAACACGAACCGCTCCACAAACCCTGCCATCAAGCTGGCACCGCCAAACCGTGATCCGGTCGTGGCCACGCCAGCTGCCTGGACCGCGGTGCGCGCCAGCAGCAGCGCGTTCACGAACGCGATGCCGCCACCGAATACAGCTGCGCCTGCAGCGCTCCACTCATGCCCCCGCACCAGATACATCGCGAGGGCGGCGACCGCGATCAGTGCCAGCTGTACGGTCACCAATCTGAGGATCCCGCCACGCATTAGTCGTCCACTCCCGACTGACCACCGACCGCGTAACCAGCCGACGTGTGAACCAGCCCAAGCGGGCGCAAGTATACGTACCGAAGAAAGCGCCTTCAACGCCGCAGCGGCCGAAGACGCAGCCAATATACTGGTGCGCCTCTACGAGCGGCGAGATTTCCGGAACCCGCAGGGGAACCGTTCGCGCCCACGCAATGCGCCCATCGTGCCGGCCCTGAGCCGCCGATCGCTGCACGGCGGCACATACAATCCAGCGCGCATCGACGCTGCCGCCATCTGGAGATGAAGATTCGATGGCCACCTATGCAATTGGTGACGTACAGGGATGTCTCGACGCGCTGCACCGTCTGCTGACGGCGCTGCGCTTCGACGCGCGCCACGACCGCGTGTGGTTCACCGGTGATCTCGTCAACCGCGGTCCTGATTCGCTGGGCGTTTTGCGCTTCGTGCGCAGCCTCGGCACCGCGGCGATTTCCGTGCTGGGCAACCACGACTTCCATCTTCTGGCAGTCGCGGAAGGCGCGCCTCAGGGACGCGGCGACACGCTGGACCCGATCCTGCACGCGCCGGATCGCAACGAGCTCCTGGAATGGCTGGCCCACCGGCCGCTGCTTCACCACGACGAGCGCCTCCAGTGGACGATGGTGCACGCCGGGCTTGCAGCACAGTGGGATCTGCCACAGGCGCGGTTGCTCGCGCAGGAAGTCGAGGCGCGCATGCGCGGAACGCATCGTCGCGCGTTCCTGCAGGAGCTGTGGGGCGACGAGCCGCACACATGGCGCGACGACCTACGCGGCGTCGATCGGCTGCGCGTGATCGTCAACGTCATGACGCGCATACGCTTTTGCAACCTGGATGGTGGCTTGTCGCTGCGCTACAAGGGCCCGCCTGGTGGCCAGCCGGCGGGAACCGTCCCGTGGTTCCAGGTGCCGGGGCGCCGCACGCTGGGACAACGCATCGTCTTCGGTCACTGGGCGGCCCTGGGACGTGTGGCGTGGAGCGACGCCCGGGTATGGGGGATCGATACCGGATGTGTGTGGGGCAATCGACTGAGCGCGCTGTGTCTCGAGACGGGTGAAGTGCGCTCCTGCGGCTGCACCGGTGCGACGTATTGAAAGACGCGTCAACCGGACGCACCGCCGGCGTGCTGCGAAGACGCGCCCTGCCCCCTCCACGCCGACGCGTTCAGGCTTCCAGCCAGATCATCGTCGCCATGCGCCCCGTGCGTCCGTCGCGCCGGTAGGAATAGAACCGCAATGGATCGCTGAAGGTGTCCCATATTCCGCCATGGATATCCTCCACGCCCGCGGCCATCAAACGGTCACGCGCCAGGCGCGCAAGATCCGCGAACCAGTGCGCGGGACGCCGTGCCGGCTTGAACGCCGCGCGAGCGATCGGCGTACCGGAACAGAAGGCGCTCCGGACGTCCTCGCCCACTTCGAAGGCGTCGGGCCCGATGCACGGTCCCAGCCAGGCCATGAGCCGGCACGGCTCCACCGGAAGCGCCTGCAGCGTCGTCTCCAGCACGCCCGCCGCCAGTCCTCGCCAGCCGGCGTGCGCCGCGGCCACCATCCCGCCGCCGCGATCGCACAACAGCACCGGCAGGCAATCGGCGGTGAGAATCGTGCATACGACGCCCGGCGTCGTGGTCCACACCGCGTCCGCAGGATCATCGGGCGACGGCAGCCGGCGTACGTCGCAGCCGTGTACCTGCTCGAGCCACACGGGTTCAGTCGGCAGGCCCAGGGCGCGTCGCAGCAGATCACGATTCCGCCATACGTCGGCGGCCGCGTCGCCGCAGTGAGTCGCCAGGTTCAGGCCTCGCCAAGGTCCGCCGCTCACGCCGCCGCGGCGCGTGGTGCTCGCCGCCCTCACGCGTCCCGGCGCGGGCCAGTCGGGCTGGATGAACGAGGTCGAAGGCAAGGACGGGTCATCCACCACTCTGCTCCAACGCCGCCACCAGCTGCCGGAAGTCCTCCGGCGGGGCGCAGCTGAACTCCAGCTCCTTTCCACTCAGAGGATGCTGCAGGGCCAAGCGACACGCGTGCAGCGCCTGCCGCGCGAAGCCGTCGGCCGCCGGGATGCCGCTGACCCGCCGCGCGCCGTAGACGCGATCGCCCACGAGCGGGTGATGCAAGCTCGCGAGATGCACGCGGATCTGGTGGGTGCGCCCGGTTTCCAGCTGCACCGCGAGCCGCGTGTGGCGTTCGAAGCGTCGCGTGACGCGGAAATGCGTCACGGCCCGCCGGCCGCCGGTTCGCACCGCCATGCGCGTGCGATGGGCAGGATCGCGCCCGATGGGTGCATCCACGGTGCCTCCTGCGATGATCCTGCCGTTGACGACTGCGTCGTACTCGCGATGGATCTCCCGACGCGCAAGAGCCGCCACCAGGTGCGTATGCGCGGGCAGACACAGCGCCACCACGAGAAGCCCGGAGGTGTCCTTGTCGAGTCGATGCACGATCCCCGCGCGCGGGACCTGCGCCGTCTGCGGAAAGCGCGCCAGCAACCCGTTCATCAGCGTGCCATCCGCGATGCCCGCACCGGGGTGGACCACCAGTCCTGCCGGCTTGTTGACGATCGCGATCGCTTCATCGGCGTACAGCACGCTGAACGTGACGCCGGGCTCGGCCTGCGGCACACGGTCTTCCTGCGCGGCGACGACTTCGACGTCAAGCCGATCGCCGACGGCCACCGGCTGCCGCGCACGCCGCACGATCGCGCCGTTGAGCCTCAGTCGCCCGGCTTCAATCCACGCCCGCAGGCGGCTGCGCGAGTAGTCGGGGAAGAGCGCAGCCGCCGCTACGTCAAGCCGCGCCGCATCGAGGTCCGTCGTGACGCTCGCCGCAAGGCGCTCGAACGCGGATCCGCTGGCCCCTTCGCTATACTGCGCGACGGTCTCTCCGGCTGGCTCGTCCTGCATGAAACGCACCCTGTCTGGTCTTGCTCTGGTCGCCACGCTATGCCTGTTGCTCGCGGCCTGCAGCAGCCGGCAGACCAAGGAGAAATTCCCCGAGCCACCCGCCGGCGGAAACACCGAAGCTCAGGCTCACAAGCTCTACGGTTCGGCGCACGACCAGCTGGTGCGGCGAAACTACGTCCAAGCCAACAAGGAATTCGACACTCTGATGTCGCATTATCCCTTCAGCCGCTATGCCACGCAGGCGCAGCTGGAGCAGATCTATGCGAAATATCAGAGCAACGATCCGGAGGAAGCGCTCAGCGACGCCAATCGCTTCCTCCAGGAGCATCCGCGCTATCCCTCCGCGGACTATGTGTTGTACCTCGAAGGGCTCATCAACATGCGGCGCAGCGAGAGCCTGACCCGCTACCTGCACGTCAACCAGACCTACTTCGACCCCAGCCATCTGGAGGCCGCCTTCGATGACTTCGCGCTGCTGCAGCGGCGTTTCCCCGACAGCCGCTACGCGGCGGACGCGCGGCAGCGCATGATCTGGTTGCGCAACCGGATCGCACAGCACGAACTCAACACCGCGCGCTTCTATTTCGGCCGCGGCGCGTGGGTCGCCGCGGCGCGCCGCGCACAGGGCATCATCGCGAACTACCCGGGTGCGCCGGCTACCGCCAGCGCGCTGGTGATCATGCAGCAGTCCTACGCGGCGCTCGGACTCAAGGAGCAGGCCACCCAGATCCAGGCTCTGATCGCGGAGAACCGGCCTGCGCTCAAGGCGGCGGGCGTGACTCCGCAATCGCGCGAATAACGCTCGCGGAAGACTCGCGCGCCGTTACACGAGGTCGCGGCACCCGCACGGCTTCGCACGGTCACGTCGTGAACCCAATGGCCTCGAGATAGCGCCGCCGCGCACACGGCGAGCCTTACAGATCGTTGTAGACCGCGCTGATCGGGTAGCGGCGCTCGCGGCCGAACGCACGCCGCGTGACCTTCGGGCCCGGTGGCGCCTGCCGGCGCTTGTATTCGGCGCGTCGCACCATGCGGGCCGCCCGGGTGACGCGATCCCGGTCATGACCGTCCGCGACGATGCGATCGATGGCGCGGGCGTCGTCAACGTAGGCCTCGAGGATTGCGTCGAGCTGTTCATCAACGAGCTCCTCGACTGCATCCGACTGGCGATCGCCGGCCTCGTGAACAAGGGCCCGATCTATCAGCTCCTGCGGGATCACTGGCGAAAGCCCGTTGCGATACCGAGCGAGCTCGCACACCCGCGTCCGGTACAGGTCCTTGATCGGCGCAAAGCCGCCACACATGTCGCCATACAGCGTCGCTGATCCGATCGCGAAACTGCTCTTGTCGCCGGTCGCCAGCAGCAGGTGTCCGTACGCATTGGACAGGCCCATCAGGACCATGCCGCGTGACCGTGCCGTCAGCTTGTCGTCCAGCAGCGTCGGCCGTGAAATATCTGCGTCAGCCCCGAGCACCGCGCCGGCGGCGTGCACGATCTGGTCGACGGCCAGCGTGCTGTGGCGGACGCCGAGGATCTCTGCCTGCGCGCGCGCCGCGCACGCCCACCGATGTGCGTCGTCGCCGCTTGCCGGAAGGCACACGGTCCAGACCCGGTCGGCGCCGAGCGCGTCCGCCGCGATGGCGGCCACGATGGCCGCTCCCACCTCACCCGACAAGCCCACGAGGACGCCGGGAAAATCGTTGCGCTCCACGTAATCGCGCGTCGCCATCACCAAGGCGCTATACACGGCCTCGCTGTCCGCGGGATCGGGCGCCACCTCACCATGGAACCGACCACCGTCGAAGTCACACGCGAACAATCCTTCCGCAAAGGCAGGCGCCTGGAAACTCACCGCACCATCGACATTCACCGCGCATGAACTGCCGTCGAACACCAGATCGTCCTGCCCGCCGACCGCGTTGGCGTAGACGATCGGTACGCCAGCCTCACGACTCCGCGCAGCCAGCATGGCACGTCGTTCCATGCGCTTCCCGCGTTCAAACGCGGAGGCATTGATGCTCACGACGAAATCGACGCCCGACATGTCGGTATCCACCACCGCGCCCGGACGCCAGGTGTCCTCCCCGATACACAGGTTGACCGTCAAGCCCTTGCACCCGAAGCTCGCGGCTTCCGTGCCCGCCGAGAAATAGCGCTGCTCGTCAAAGACACCGGTGCGCGGAAGCAGACGCTTCCGGTAATGCGCCAACAGGGATCCGTCGCCCACGGCAATGGCTGCGTTGTAGACGCGGCGCTCGGAGCTGAACTCCGGAAGCCCGACCACGACGGTGATCCCCCGCAGCTCCCGTACCAGCCGCTCGACGCCGCGCGCGACGATATCGCCCAGCGCAGGTCGCAGCAGAAGATCGTCGGGCGGATAGCCCAGCACGCACATCTCGGGGCAGACCAGCAGGTCCGCGTGCAGCCGGTCGCGTGCGTCCACCGCAGCGCGGATAATGCGGTCCACGTTGCCGCGAACGTCGCCGACCCAGAAGTTGTGCTGTCCGACGGCGATCCTCAGCGACATCGTTCGCCTTTCGACGCTCTGGCGGATCCGCTGGACGAAGGCGTCAGGCCGTTCGCTTCGTGAACCGCCCGCGAATCAGCCGCCGACCAGCCCCTTCATCGCGGCACCCAGCTCCGCCGGCGAATGCACCGTCTTGACGCCAGCGGCTTCAAGCGCGGCGAACTTCTCGTTCGCGGTGCCCTTGCCGCCGCTGATGATGGCGCCCGCGTGGCCCATGCGCTTTCCGGGCGGAGCGGTCACACCGGCAATGTAGGCGACGACCGGCTTCTTCACGTGATGCTTGATGTAGTCCGCCGCCTGCTCTTCGCTCGACCCGCCGATCTCGCCGACCATGATGATGCCCTTGGTGGCGGGGTCCGCCTCGAAGCGGCCCAGGCAATCGATGAATCCCAACCCGCGCACGGGGTCGCCGCCGATCCCGACGCAGGTGCTCTGCCCGAGTCCCGTGATCGTGGTCTGGTGGACGGCCTCATAGGTCAGCGTGCCCGAACGGCTGATGATGCCGATGACGCCAGCCTTGTGGATACGCCCCGGCATGATGCCGATCTTGCACTGCCCCGGCGTGATGACGCCCGGGCAGTTCGGCCCGATCAGGACCGTGTCCGGGTGATCCTTCAAGGCCGCCTTGACGCGCACCATGTCGAGCACCGGGATGTGCTCGGTGATGCAGACGATGACCTTGACGCCGGCATCCGCAGCCTCGAGCACGGCATCCGCGGCGCCTGCCGCCGGCACGTAGATCATCGTGGCGGTGGCGCCCGTCGCGGCTACCGCCTCCCGGCAGGTGTTGAACACCGGCCGGTCGAGATGCTGCGTTCCACCCTTGCCGGGCGAGACGCCGGCGACGAGCTGGGTGCCGTAGGCAATCGCCTGCTGCGAATGGAAGGTTCCCTGCTTGCCGGTGAAGCCCTGGCAGATCACCTTGGTGTTCTTGTCGACGAGAATGCTCATTTCCAGTCCTTATTTCGCCAGCGCCACGACGGTCTTGGCTGCCTCGGCGAGGTCTTCCACCGGAGTGATCTTCAAGCCACTTTCCTTGAGCAGCTTGCGACCCTGTTCCATGTTCGTTCCCTGCAGACGCGCGACCACCGGGATCTTGAGTCCCACCTGCTTGCAGGCCTGGATGATGCCCTGCGCCACCAGATCGCAGCGCACGATGCCGCCGAAGATGTTCACAAGGATCGCCTTCACGCCGCCGCCCGAGGTAATCAGCTTGAAGGCCTCCGTCACGCGCTCAGCCGTGGTGCCGCCGCCGACGTCGAGGAAATTCGCGGGCCTGCCGCCGTGCAGCTTGATGATGTCCATGGTCGCCATGGCCAGCCCGGCGCCGTTCACCATGCAGCCGATGTCGCCGTCCAGCGTGACGTAGTTGAGGTCGAACTTGGCCGCCGCCAGCTCGCGCGGGTCGGTCTGCGTTGGATCGTCCTGTTCAGCGATGTCCTTGTGCCGGAACAGCGCGTTGTCGTCGAAGTTGAGCTTGGCGTCGAGCGCCATGACCTGACCCTGCTGCGTGACGATCAACGGGTTGATCTCGACGAGGCTTGCGTCCTGTTCGATGAAGATGCGGTACAGGCCGAGCAGGATCTGCGTGAACTGCGCGACCTCGCTCTTGTCCAGGCCGATGAAGAAGCCGAGCTCGCGTGCCTGGTAGGCCTGCAGTCCGGCGGCCGGGTTGACCACCACGCTGCGGATCTTCTCCGGCGTCTTGGCGGCCACTTCCTCGATTTCCATGCCGCCGGCGGCCGAGGCCATGAACACGACCCGCTCGCGGCTGCGGTCCACGAGGCCCGACACGTAGAGCTCGCGTGCAATCGCCGACGGCTGTTCGATCCACACGCTGTGGATCGGCAGGCCTCCGGCGCCGGTCTGCTTCGTCACCAGCCGGTGGCCAATCATCTCGCCTGCGGCGGCCACCGCGGCATCCGCGCCGTCGACCAGCTTCACGCCGCCCGCCTTGCCACGGCCTCCCGCGTGAACCTGGGCCTTGACGACGAAGCGTTCCCCGCCGACCTGCTGGACTGCGCCGCGAACCGCCTCCACGCTCTCCGCGAGCGCGCCCTTCGGCACCGGGATGCCGTACCGCGCGAAGATCCGTTTTGCCTGATATTCATGCAGGTTCATGCGTTTTCCTTGGATTTTCCTTCCGGCGACGTTGCACGCGCGGCGCGCCGCCAGCCCGCGCTGCGCTGCTAATGTAACCGTTCGTGACGCCGGCATTATCCATCCAAGCGCCGCGGGGTGGCAAAACCCTGCGAGGCCCGCGAGCATGACAGGCGTCCGCAAGATCACCGCCCAACCGAGTGTCCAACGAGCCTCCACAGACTCAAGGTGCGCAGAACGCTAGCCGCGACGTCCTTGCCGGAGGCGCGCAGCTGGCCGTGACCCTCATGCCACCGCAGACGAAGGTCGCTGCGCTCGACCGTCCGCGCGCGGCGCCGCCTGCGCCCAGCCCGGCACGCGTCGCGGAAGACTGGCGCATCCTGCGCGCGCTGTCGGTCTATCGCCTGATCCTCGCCGCGCTGCTCCTCGCGCTGCACCTGAGCCAGTACGAGCAGGCGCTGTTCGATCACGTCACGCCGTGGTTGTTCCACGCCATCGCCATCGGTTATGCCGTCGTCGCGGTGCCGCTGCTCGGCCTGTCGCTGGCAAAGCACCCGCGCCTTCCCGCACAGCTGCACCTGCACTTCCTGATCGACGTGGTGGCGCTCATCAGCTTGGTCTACGCCTGCGGCGGCGTCGAAAGCGGTATCGCCATGCTGCTGATCACACCGGTCGTCACCTGCAGCCTGATTCTCCCCACGCGGGCCGCGTTGTTCAATGCCGCCATCGCCACGCTGCTGATCTTCGGCGAGGAGCTGTTCCGGCAGCAGGGTCACGCGCTCACGGGCTCGGAATCCACCGCCGCGGGCATCCTCGGATTGATCTTCTTCGCCACTGCGACCGCCGGCAACGCGATCGCGCGGCGCGCGCGCCGCAGCGAGGCCTTGGCCGAGCATGCCAGCAGCGAGCTCGCCGAGCTGCTGCAGCTCAACAGCCACATCGTCGAGACGATGGAAACCGGGGTGCTGACGGTGGAAGCCGACGGCCACGTGCGCCTGTCGAACGCCTCCGCACGGCATCTTCTCGGCGTCGGGGCGATAGACGGCCAGGTGCTTGCCGCGGTCGCGCCGGGTCTGGGGCGATGTCTGGCGAACTGGCGCAGCCACCAGGCCGTGCAGGACGAGGTGGACGGCGTGCTGCCGCGGTTCATGGCGCTCGAGGACGCGTCCGGACCGCAGTCCCCCACGCTCATCCTGCTGGATGACGCCGCGCTGCTGCGCCAGCGCGCGCAACAGCTGAAGCTCGCCGCGCTTGGCCAGCTCACGGCCAACATCGCACACGAGATCCGCAATCCGCTGTCCGCCATCGGACACGCCTCCCAGCTGCTGGCCGAAAGCCGCGACATCAACGCCGACGACCGCGCCCTCGTGGCGGTCATGGAACGCCAGAGCAGGCGGCTCGACAAGATCGTCACCGACATCCTCAGCCTCTCTCGGTCCGGCGCCGCGAAGCCGGAGACCATCGAGCTTCGCGGGTGGCTGCAACAGTGCATCCAGCTGCACGGCGAGATGCACCCGAGCGAAGCCTGCCCGATCAACGCGGAAGGCGTGTCAGCGGGCCTCCGGGTGGAGTTCGACAGCCACCATCTGCAGCGCATCCTGCATAACCTGTGGAACAACGGCATGGAACACGGGCGGGATGCGGCGCAGGCGGCTGCGATCACGCTGACCGCCGGGCGGCTGCCCAACGGACGCATCTACCTCGATAGCCGGGACAACGGTGCAGGAGTGCCGGCCGACATCGTGGAACACATCTTCGAGCCGTTCTTCACGACCGCGCGCAGCGGCACCGGGCTCGGCCTCTACATTGCGCGCGAGCTGTGCGAGTACAACCGCGCCCGGCTGCAGCACGTGACCGGCACCGGCCACGGCTGCTTCCGCATCGTCTTTCCACCCGACCTCCGTCCGCCGCAGAGCCCATGACGAATGCTGCCTCCGTCCCCGCACGAGTCCTGGTCGTCGACGACGAACCGGACATCCGCGAACTCATCGAGATCACGCTTGCCCGCATGGGGTTGGCGACGCGCGCGGCCGCCACGCTCAGTGAGGCGCGCAGGCTGCTTGCCGAGGAGCATTTCGATCTGTGCCTCACCGACATGCGCCTGCCCGACGGCGACGGCATCCAGCTGGTCAACGATATCCAGCAACAGGCTGCACAGCTGCCCGTCGCCGTCATCACGGCCTACGGCAGCGCGCAGGCCGCGGTCGACAGCCTCAAGGCCGGCGCCTTCGACTTCGTGACCAAGCCAGTGGAAATCAACCGGCTGCGTCGGCTGGTAGACGACGCGCTGCAGCTGCGGATGACGCCCGACGCGCTGGCCGCGGAGGCGGCGAGCGGCCTGCTCGGCGAAGCGCCGGTGATCCGCGACCTGCGCGCGCTGATCGACCGCGTCGCGCGCAGCCAGGCGCCGGTGCACATCAGCGGTGAATCCGGCACCGGCAAGGAGCTCGTCGCGCGCACGATCCACGCGCGCGGGCCGCGCGCCTCCGAGCCTTTCGTGCCCGTCAACTGCGGCGCCATCCCGGCGGATCTGGTGGAAAGCGAGTTGTTCGGCCACGTGCGCGGCAGCTTCACCGGCGCGGTCGCGGATCGTCCGGGGCTGTTTCGCGCCGCCGAGGGCGGCACGCTGTTTCTCGACGAAGTGGCCGACCTTCCCCTGCACATGCAGGTCAAGCTGCTGCGCGCCCTCCAGGAACGTGCCGTGCGCGCGGTCGGTGCGGCGGACGAGACGCCCGTCAACGTGCGCATCATCTCGGCGACCCATCATCACCTCGGGCAGCGCGTCGCCGACGGCAGCTTCCGGCAGGACCTCTACTACCGGCTCAACGTCATCGAGATCCGCACCCCCGCGCTGCGCGAGCACCCGGAGGACATTCCGCTGCTGTCGCGGGCGATCCTCGCGCGCATCGCGATCCGCATGGGCGCCGCCCAGCCGCCCGAGCTTGGCGCGGATGCACTTGCCGCGCTGCGCGCACATCCCTTTCCCGGCAACGTGCGCGAGCTGGAGAACGTGCTCGAACGCGCCATGGCGCTGTCCGACAACCGGCGCATCTCCGCCGCCGACCTCGCGCTGCGCGCCGCCACGCCGGCGACGCCGGCGGCAGACGCGGATACGCCCGCGGGCGCATCCGAATCGAGCGGCGCCGCGTCACCGCACACGGCTGTGCCGGATGCCAACCAGCCGCTCGGCGAACGCATCGAGGACATGGAGCGGCGGGCCATCATGGACGCGCTCGACAAGACCCACTGGAACCGGACAAAGGCGGCCGATCTCCTGGGAATGACCTTCCGCCAGCTCCGTTACCGGCTCAAGAAACTGGGCATCGAGTAGCCGATTTCCGCCCGTCCTGCGCCGCATGACGTGCCGGCCGCGTGACCGCCTTGGCCGCGCGCGACGGCGCGGTTGCCGGGTCCCGCGCGAGGATCGGCGCGAGATAGCGCCCCGTCCACGACGCATCCACGCTCGCCACCTGTTCGGGGGTTCCTGCCGCAATCAGTTGCCCACCGCCGTCGCCGCCCTCCGGACCGAGATCGACGATCCAGTCCGCGCACTTGATGACGTCGAGATTGTGCTCGATGACCACGACGGTGTTGCCGGCATCGCGCAGCCGTTCCAGCACGGTCAGCAGCTGGGCAACGTCGTGGAAATGCAGCCCGGTCGTGGGCTCGTCGAGTATGTACAGCGTATGCCCGGTGTCACGCCGCGACAGCTCGCGCGCCAGCTTCACGCGCTGCGCCTCGCCGCCGGAAAGCGTCGTCGCATTCTGCCCCAGCTTGACGTAGCCGAGGCCCACGTCGAGCAGCGTCTCCAGCTTGCGGCGCACCACCGGTACCGGCTTGAAGAAGGCGGCTGCCTCTTCGATCGTCATGTCCAGCACTTCGGCGATCGTCCTGTGCTTGTACTTGATCTCGAGGGTCTCGCGATTGAAGCGCGTGCCGTGACAGGTGTCGCAGGTCACGTAGAAATCGGGCAGGAAGTGCATCTCGACCTTGATCAGCCCGTCGCCCTGGCACGCTTCGCACCTGCCGCCCTTCACGTTGAAGCTGAAGCGTCCCGGGCCATAGCCGCGCTCGCGCGCCAGCGGCACCTGCGCGAACAGCTCGCGGATCGGCGTGAACACGCCCGTGTAGGTAGCGGGGTTGGACCGCGGCGTCCGCCCGATCGGCGACTGGTCGATGGCGATCACCTTGTCCAGTGCGTCGAGCCCGTCCACGCCGTCGCAGGCCGCAGGCGTCGTCGCCGCGCCGTTGAGCGCACGCGCCGCGTAGCGCAGCAGCGTGTCGTTGACCAGCGTGGACTTGCCAGAACCTGAAACACCCGTGACGCAGGTGAAGGTGCCGAGCGGAATCTCGACGGACAGGTTCTGCAGGTTGTGGCCGCGCGCACCGCGGATCCGCAGCCGCTTGCCGGCGCGCGCCGGCGTGCGCGCATGCGGCACCTGGATCCGCTTGCGTCCCGAAAGGTAGTCGCCGGTGAGCGACGCGGTGGACGCGGCGATCTGCTGCGGGGTGCCCTCGGCCACGACCCGTCCGCCGTGCACGCCGGCGCCCGGCCCCATGTCCACGACGTGGTCGGCGGCGCGGATCGCCTCCTCGTCGTGCTCGACGACGATCACGGTGTTGCCAATGTCGCGCAGGTGCCGGAGCGTATTCAGAAGGCGCTCGTTGTCGCGCTGATGCAGGCCGATGGAAGGCTCGTCGAGCACGTACATGACCCCGACCAGCCCGGCGCCGATCTGGCTGGCCAGGCGGATGCGCTGTGCTTCGCCGCCCGACAGCGTCTGCGCGCTGCGGGCGAGCGTGAGATAGCCGAGACCGACGTCCACGAGAAAGCCCAACCGGGCGGTGATCTCGCGCAGGATGCGCGCGGCGATCTCACCTTTGTGGCCCGGCAACCGCAGCGCCTCGAAGGTCTTGAGCGCCTGGCCGACCGGCAGACGGGTCAGCGCCGGCAGCGTGTATTCGCCGACCCGCACGTTGCGGGCCGCCAGATTCAGCCGCTCGCCGTGGCATTCCGGGCATGGCTTGTCTGAGAGGAAGCGCGCAAGTTCCTCCTTGACGGCCAGAGAATCCGTCTCCCGATAGCGACGCTCGAGGTTGGGCAGCACGCCCTCGAAGGGGTGCGTGCGCTGCAGGCGCCGGCCGGCTTCATCCGGATAGTCGAAGGCGATACGTTCGTCTCCGCTGCCGTACATCAGCACGCGCCGCACAGCTTCCGGCAGCTTGGAATACGGCTCGTCGGCCGAAAATCCGTAGTGACGCGCCAACCCGCGGATGAAGGTCCAAGCGTAGGGGTTGCGCCGGCTCCAGCCGTGGATCGCACCGTCGGCCAACGATGCCGTCGGGTGCGTCACGATCCGCTCCTCGTCGAACGCGGACAGCCGGCCAATGCCGTCGCAGGCCGGGCAGGCGCCGTGCGGCGAATTGAAGGAGAACAGGCGCGGCTCGAGCTCGCCCAGCGAGAAGCCGCAGTAGGGGCACGCCATGCGCGCGGAGAAAGTCAGCTCCTTCGCGTCCGCAGGACCCTCGTAAGGGGCTACCAGCGCAAGGCCCTCCGCGAGCCGCAGCGCCGTCTCGAAGGATTCCGCCAGGCGCTGGCGCAGCTCCGGCCGCACCTTGAAGCGGTCGACGACGACGTCCACGTCGTGCTTGAGCTTGCGGTTGAGGGTCGGAACGTCCTCCAGCTCGACCACCTTGCCGTCGACGCGCACGCGCACGAAGCCCTGCGCGCGCAGCCCTTCGAAGACCTCCGCGTGCTCGCCCTTGCGCCCGCGCACGACCGGTGCGTACAGCACCCATGCCGAGCCTTCGGGGAGCGCCAGGACCTGGTCCACCATCTGTTGCACGCTCTGCGCCTCCAACGCCACGCCGTGCTCGGGGCAGTGCGCCACGCCGACCCGCGCAAACAACAGCCGCAGGTAGTCGTGGATCTCGGTGACGGTGCCCACCGTCGAGCGCGGGTTGTGCGAGGTCGACTTCTGCTCGATGGAGATGGCGGGCGACAGTCCTTCGATGGAGTCCACGTCCGGCTTCTGCATCATGCTCAGGAACTGGCGCGCATAGGCCGACAACGACTCCACGTAGCGGCGCTGCCCTTCCGCGTAGAGCGTGTCGAACGCGAGGCTGGACTTGCCGGAACCCGACAGGCCGGTGATGACGATCAGCTTGTCGCGCGGCAGGTCCAGCGAAATGTCACGGAGGTTATGCGTCCGCGCACCGCGAACACGGATACGTTCCATGCGTTGACGGCTTCGTACGAAAGGGGGCTTGGTACTATACGCGGCGCTCCCGGCAGCCGACCGCTGGCCGGGGGTCCGGTCCGCCGAACCGGTCGGCTCCTTCCACGGTCCATTCAGCACTTGCCAGAGCTCCAGGTCCTCGCGGAATGAACCCCAACGAATGGCGCGCCACCGGTTCGCTGACCCTGCTCTACGTGCTGCGCATGCTCGGCCTGTTCATGGTGGTGCCGACACTGGCGCCCTACGTCAAGGACCTGCCGGGTGGCGCCACGGCGCTGCAGATCGGCCTGGCGATGGGCATCTACGGCCTGCTGCAGGCCTGTCTGCAGATTCCGCTCGGCATGTGGTCTGACCGCATCGGGCGCAAGCCCATCGTCGTGGCGGGCATGCTCGTGTTTGCCCTTGGCAGCGTGGTCGCGGGGCTGACCCGGGACATCCAGTGGATCATCGTCGGGCGGGCGCTGCAGGGCGCCGGCGCGATCTCCTCGGCAAGCACCGCGCTGCTGGCCGACGTCACCCGCCCGGCGGTGCGCACCAAGGCGATGGCGCTGCTGGGGGTCGGCATGGGCATGTCCTTCCTGCTGGCGCTGATCCTCGGGCCCCTGCTGTCCGGCATCATCGGCATCAACGGCATCTTCCTGCTGACCGCGGTACTGGCGCTGCTGGCGATCCCGGTCTTCCTGCTCGGCGTGCCGAGCGCGCCCCGGCTGCCGACCCGCCGAGGAAACTTCCGCCGCGCGCTGCACGACCGGCAGCTGCTGCGCCTCGACGGCGGAATCTTCTGCAACCAGGCGATGATGATGGCGCTGTTCATTGCCGCGCCTTTCGCCCTGACGAAGACCTTCGGTCTGGGTGAAGCCGACCAGTGGAAATTCTACCTGCCGGTGCTCGCGGCTTCGATCATTCCCGCCTTCGCCCTGATCGGCTGGGCGGAGGCACGGCATCATCTCAAGGGCGCGCTCATCGCGTCGGTGGTCCTGCTCGGCATCGGCATGCTGGTCGCCGCCGGGTGGCACGGCCAGCGCCTGTGGCTGGCGCTCGGCATATGGGGCTTCTTCGTCGGCTTCAATTTCCTCGAAGGTGCCCTGCCATCGCTGATCTCGCGGCGTGCTCCGGCGGACCAGAAGGGCGCCGCGCTCGGCGTCTACTCCACCTCCCAGTTCCTCGGCGCGTTCGCCGGCAGCGCAATCGGCGGCGTGGCGCTCACCAGCTGGGGCGTCGGCGGCGTGTTCGCGAGTGCCGCGGTGCTGGCCCTGGTGTGGCTGAGCTTCGCCTGGAGCACGCAGCCCCCGGGCGCCGAGCATGTAGACAGCGTCCCCCCTCAGGCGGACGGCGCGGCCTGAGCGTTCGTGTATCCTGCGGGCCTGTCCCAAGGCACGTGACGGAAACCACCAATGGCTCGCGGCGTCAACAAGGTCATTCTCATCGGCAACCTCGGCGTCGACCCCGAGCTGCGCCAACTTCCGTCAGGCGTTCCGGTCGTCAACGCCCGGCTGGCGACCTCCTCGGGATGGAAGGACAAGGCCACCGGCGAGAACAAGGAACGCACGGAGTGGCACAACGTCGTATTCTTCAACCGCCTGGCGGAGGTAGTCGGCAAGTACACGCGGAAAGGCTCGAAGATCTACGTCGAAGGCTCGCTGCGCACCCGCAAGTGGCAGGGCAAGGATGGCCAGGACCGTTACTCCACGGAAATCGTCGCCAGCGACATGCAGATGCTGGACGCGAAGGGAACCACCTCGGGAAGCGACTTCGGCGGCGCGGACTACGGTGACGGGGCGGCGCCGTCGGGCGGCCGCGACCGCAACGCCGCATCGGCGCCGGCCGCAGGCGACAACGGCGGCTTCGAGGACGACGACATCCCGTTCTGAGCATGCGCGCGCGGCGCGCGGACCCGCACCGCTTTCAGCCGCTGCCAGAGGCGCAGCGACGTCACTGACAATGCGGCCAGCGCGGCCGCAGCGGCTACGCTCGTGACGGATTGCAGGAGCAGCGCCGAGCGCGCTGGATAAAGCGTGCTGCCGGCCATGTACCCCAGCACGGCGTAGGCCAGCGCAACGATCAGCCAGCCGACGAGCCGGCGGCGACGCGCGGCGCGCCGTTCGTCTCGGCGTCCCATCAGGCGCACCACCGCGTGCGCCTCGAGCGTGCAGGTGAGTGCCATCGCCGCCGTCAGCACGGCGCCGAGCAACGCGATTCCCCCGCTACCGATCCCCGCGGTTGCCACGTACCCCCATACCGCTGCCTGGGCGGCAGGGTCGACGAAGGGTGCAAACAGCACGCCGATGAGGAAAGCTGCCAGAGGACTGCTTGCATCGCCGAGCCGACGCGGCAGCAGCCGGCCCTTGATGGCCACCGGTCGGTAGTCGCTCCGATCCCGCAGCAACTCCGCGAGGTTTGCGACGGCGACCGCCAGCAGGATCAGCGCCGGCAGCCATTCGCCGAGCGCCCGTACCCAGCCCGGCACGCGCAGCGTGTCGAGCACGCCGACGAACGCAATCGCCACGGCGGTGATGACCAGCCCGTGGCCCAGCGCGAAATACAATCCGCTGGCGGCCGGCCAGCGCCGGCCGCGCTCCGCAGCGCGCAGCGTCACGGCGTTCACGATTGCCAGATGCTCCGGGTCGCAGCCGTGCCGGACGCCCAGCGCGACCATCAGGAACAGGGTGGTGACGGCAGTCGGGCTCACGGGGCGGCTCTCGCGCTGCGGCACGCCGCGCAGATCCCGTGGACCTCGATGATCTGGTGTTGGGGCTGGAAGCCGCGCGCCTCGGCAGCCGCGTCGAGCGCCGCGCTGATGTCGACGTCCACCAGCTCCTCGGCGCGGCCGCAGCGGTCGCACAGGAGATGGATGCCGCGGTGCTTGCGCGCCGGTGTGCGGCACGGCAAATAGGCGTTCAGCGATTCGACGCGATGGACGAGGCCACGCTCGCACAGCCGCGCAAGCGCTCGATAGACCGTCTGCGGGTAGACGCGACGAGGAGCGCCGTTACCGGCGCGCGCCAACCGGTCGAGCAGCTCGTAGGCCGACAACGGTCCGCCGTCTTCTGCGAGCAGCCCGTACACGCGTCGTTGCGCCGCGCTCAGCCGGACGTCCTGCGCATATACTCCCGCGCCACCCGAGGCATCTCGCCCGGGAACACACTTCGTGGTGGACATCAGCCGCGTATCACGGATCAAGCGTCGCGCTAGGTTATAACATCGCGCGCCGGGCGTGGACCTCCGCTGGCACATGCGGGCACGCGACGCCATGCCCGGCTACCGCGCGCGGACGCGCAAGGAATCCTTCTGTCACACCGTCACGGACTCACATTCATGTCGCTTCGCCCCAGGGCGCCTCGCCTGCCGTTGATCCTCGTTCTCGCTGCGGTCGTCGCCGCACTGTTGCCGCTCGCGTCCAGCGCCATGGCGCTGGACGGCCTGCAGCGCATGGCTCAGGGCGGTGCTGCCGTCAGCGCTTTGGTCGTCGACCTGGAAACCGGCAAGAGCGTTGCCAGCCTCAACCCGACGCTGAGGCTTACGCCGGCCTCAGTCACGAAGCTGCTGGTCGCCGCGGCCTCACTGCGACGCTGGAATGCATGGCACCAGTTCGACACGCAGCTGTTGATTGATGGCCCGGTGCGCGGCTGGCAGCTGAACGGCAACCTGATCCTCAAGGGCGGCGGAGACCCCTCGCTGACGGGCGGCGACCTCTGGGCGCTGGTTGCCCAGCTGAAGAGCGCGGGAATCCGGACGATCGACGGCAATCTGCTGGTCGTGCCCGCGCCGTTCGGAACCGTCGCCTGCGGCACCCCGGATCGCTGCAAGGCGCTGGCCAGCAGTTCGACCGCCTACAACGCGCAGGTCTCCTCGATCGGCGTCAACTTCGGCAACTGGTGCGTCACCGTCCGCCCGCAGCGCCCCGGCGCCCCGGCGAACGTCAGCCCCTGCGCAAGCGTCCAGCTGCCGATCCCGGTCAACGGCCAGATCATGACGGCGCGTGCCGGGCAGAACTCGACGTTCTGGGTCGAGCGCCGCACGGACGCGGCTGGTGACAGCCTGCAGGTCGGCGGCGCCATCGCGCCGGGCATCGCGCCCGTCGACGTCTATCGGGCGATGTCGAACCCGGCGCAGGGAGCCGGGCTGATCCTGGCCGGCATGCTGCACCAGATGGGGATCGGCTTCACCGGCAAGGTGATCGTCACGACGGCATCGGCGTTGCAGCGCGCCACGCCGGTCGCCGATTTCCAGGGACAGCCGCTGAGCGTGCAGCTCGACAGCATGCTGCGCTTCTCCAACAACTACATCGCCGACGTCCTCACGCTGGACCTGGCGTCGGTGGGCAGCGGACCGCCGCCGACCTCGCTGGCGCAGGCAGGAGACACGCTCTCCGTTTTTGTCGCGCGCAACAACGCACGCGATCTCGCCGCCGACCCGCCCGCGCCGCCGCTGCACAGTGGCAGTGGATTGACGCCGACCAACCGCCTGTCGGCGCAGGATCTGGTGGACGTCCTCACGAACATGTACCGCGATGCCGCCAACTTCCCGGCCTTCTACGGCGGGCTCGTGGTGCCGGGCCAGGCGCCCTTCGCGTTCCTGCGACAGGGCAACCGGCCGTGGCTGACGCGCGTTGCGCTCAAGACCGGAACCATGAACGATCCGCGCTCGGTGTTCGCCATCGCCGGCTACCTGCGCAAGCAGGATGGCGGATGGATGGCCTTCGCGATCCTCGTCAACGGCAACGGAAGCCACCTCCACATCCCGTTGTACCAGTCGCTGGCAGCCGCGCGCGGCGACGTCGACGCCATCCTCAGCCGCTACTGAACAGCGCTCCCGCGGCCACCGTATTCGTCGCGCGCAGCGTGCATTCCGGCGCGGCTGCCGCGGCCACGCCTCCGCTATACTGCCAAGACGTCGTCGGGAGCAGAAACGCTTCGCATGCCCAAGCTGTACATCAAGACCTTCGGCTGCCAGATGAACGAGTACGACTCGTCGAAGATGGCGGATGTCCTCCGCGAGCACGCGGGTTACACACAGACCAGCTCCCCTGACGACGCCGACCTGGTGTTGTTCAACACCTGCTCGGTACGCGAAAAGGCCGAGGACAAGCTGTTCTCCGAGCTTGGCCGCTGGACCGCCTGGAAGGCCGCGGCGCCGGGACGCCTGATCGGCGTCGGCGGATGCGTCGCAAGCCAGGAAGGCGAAGCGCTCCTGAAGCGCGCGCGCAACGTCGACATCGTCTTCGGCCCGCAGACGCTGCACCGGCTGCCCGCTCTGCTCGAAGCGCGCCGCGAGACCGGAATGCCGGCCATCGACATCAGCTTCCCGGCGATCGAGAAGTTCGACTACCTGCCGGCGCCGCGCGCCAGTGGCCCGACCGCCTACGTGTCGATCATGGAAGGCTGCAGCAAGTACTGCAGCTTCTGCATCGTCCCCTACACACGCGGCGAGGAAGTCAGCCGCCCGCTCGTCGACGTGCTCGCCGAAGTCCAGCAGCTCGCGGATCAGGGCGTGCGCGAAGTCACGCTGCTCGGACAGAACGTCAACGCATGGCGCGGCGCCACGCCGGAAGGCGAGCAGGCCGATCTGGCGTTCCTCATCGACTGCCTCGCGCACATCGAGTCAATCGGCCGGATCCGCTTCACGACCTCGCATCCCAAGGACTTCACGCAGCCCTTGATCGACGCCTACGCTGAGCAGCCAAAGCTCGCGCCCTACCTGCACCTGCCGGTGCAATCCGGGTCGAACCGCATCCTCGGCATGATGAAGCGCGGTTACACCGTCGAGCAGTACGTCGACAAGATCGACCGGCTGCGCGCCGCGCAGCCGCACATCGGCCTGTCGACGGACTTTATCGTCGGCTTCCCCGGCGAGACGGACGCGGATTTCGACGCGACGATGGCCGTCATCGACCGCGCTGGCTTCGATACGGCCTTCTCCTTCATCTACAGCCCACGCCCCGGAACGCCCGCCGCGCGACTGCGGGACAGCGTACCCGCGGACGTGAAGCAGGCGCGGCTCGAACGCCTGCAGGCGCACGTCCATGCACGCGGCGATGAATACGCGCGCAGGCTCGTCGGAACCACGCAGCGCGTGCTCGTCGAGCGCCGCTCGAGACGCAACGCGAACGAGCTCACCGGTCGGCTGCCGTGCAACCGATGGGTCAACTTCCCGACCGTCGGCAGTGCCGACGCAGACCGCCTGGTGGGCGAATTCGTGGATGTCAGAATCACGGCGGCGATGGCCAACTCGCTGCGCGGCGAAAACGTCGCCGCGGCCGTGTGACGGGGATTGGACGACCAGATAAAAACCTCAGCCGCGGGCCTCGATCTCCAGCTCGAGCCCGACGACAGCGCGCGTCTGGCCACTCTCGCCGGCCCCTTCGACGTCCATCTGCGCACCATCGAAGTGCGGCTCGGAGTAGACATCCACGCGCGCGCAAACCACTTCCACATTCTCGGGCCGCCGGCGGATGCGATCATCGCGCGTGCCGTCCTGCAGGAGCTGTATGCCCGCACCGGCGACGGCGCGCTGACGCGTGAACAGGTGCACCTGTGCCTGACCGAGAAGATCCACGCGCGCGACGAGCAGATCGCCGCCGGCGGTCCGGAGAACGGGGACGACGGCGCGGGTGACATCACCATCCACACGCGCCGCGGCGTGGTGCGTGGCCGCGGACAGAACCAGCGGCTCTATCTGCGCAGCATCGCCGATCACGACCTCTGCTTCGGCATCGGCCCGGCGGGTACCGGCAAAACCTACCTGGCCGTCGCCAGCGCCGTGCGCGCGCTGGAGCGGGACCGCGTGCGCCGCCTTGTGCTGGTCCGCCCTGCCGTCGAAGCCGGCGAGAAGCTCGGCTTCCTGCCGGGTGACATGGCCCAGAAGATCGACCCCTACCTGAGGCCACTGTACGACGCGCTCTACGAGATGCTCGGCTTCGACAAGGTTGCCCACCTGCTGGAACGCGGCGTCATCGAAGTCGCTCCGCTCGCCTTCATGCGCGGCCGCACGCTCAACGAGTCCTTCGTCATTCTCGACGAGGCGCAGAACACCACGACCGAGCAGATGAAGATGTTCCTCACGCGCATCGGATTCGGCAGCGCCGCGGTGGTCACCGGCGACATGACGCAGGTCGACCTGCCGCGGGGGGTCGCCAGCGGCCTAAGCCAGGCGGTACAGATCCTGTCGGAGGTTCCGGGCATCGGCATCGTCCGCTTCGCGGCGCACGACGTCGTCCGCCATCCCCTAGTGCAGGCCATCGTCGAGGCCTATGCGCAACACGAGCGCGCGCGGGATCCCGCTCAGCGCGCCGCGCAGTCCGCGCGGCAGTGGGCGCGCGGACGGCCGCGCGAACTACCGTGAACAACGTTGCACGGATCACCGTGCAGCGTCGCGTCGGGCCGGCGCAGGTCCCGGCGCCCGCCACGCTGCGCGCGTGGGCGACCGCGGCCATGGACCGGACGGCCGCAGAGCTCACGATCCGCGTCGTCGACGAGGAGGAGGGTCGCGCGCTGAACGCCCGCTATCGCCATACGCCGCGCGCGACGAACGTACTGTCCTTCGGCTACGGCGCGGAGCCGGCACCGGACCTTCCGCCGTTGCTCGGCGACCTCGTGCTCTGCAAGCCAGTCGTCCTGCGCGAAGCGCGCGAGCAGAAAATTGCGCCGCGCGCACACTGGGCCCATCTGGTCGTCCACGGCGTGCTTCACCTGCGCGGCATGGACCACCAGGAGCCGGAGCAAGCCGCGCGGATGGAGGATCTGGAACGCAGGATCCTCGCGCGGCTCGGCTTTCCGGACCCCTACTCGGGAGAGCGGCAGGGGAGGACACCTGCCCGTGCCTGAACCCACAGCCGCAGGCGATGCGGCACCTCCTGAGGCACCTCTCACGCGCACCACGCGCGAGCTGTGGTGGCGGAGGCTGGCGCGGCGCGTGGTGGGGGCACCGCGCAGTCGGACCGAATTGATGCAGGGGCTTGCCGCCGCTCGGGCCGCGGGCGTCATCGACAGTGACGCTGCCGACATGGTGCGCGGCGTGTTCGAGACCGGCGAGCTGCAGGTGCGCGACATCATGATCCCGCGAGCCCAGATGGCGGTCATGGAGCACGACTGGGACATTGCACGCATCCGCCGCGAGGCAATGGACTCCGGACACTCGCGCTTCCCGGTGGTCGGTGAATCGCGCGACGAAGTGCTCGGCATCCTGCTCGCCAAGGACCTCATCGGCAGCGAGGCGGAGGCGACCGCGGCCACGGACGCGTTTCCCTTCCAGCGCCAGCTGCGCAGCGCCGTGTTCGTGCCGGAGTCGAAGCGCGTCAACGTGCTGCTGCGCGACTTCAAGCGCAACCGCCAGCACATGGCCATCGTCGCCGACGAGTACGGGGGCGTGGCGGGCCTGGTCACGATCGAGGATGTCCTCGAGACCATCGTCGGCGACATCGACGACGAATACGACGAGGACGAAGCCGCGCTCATCCTGCGCATCGACGAACGCCACTACAGCGTCAACGGCCTGACGCCGATCGAGGATTTCAACGCCTACTTCCACGCCGACTTCTCCGACGACGAGTTCGACACGGTCGGCGGGCTCGTCACCCACGCCCTCGGGCGCATGCCGCGGCGGGGCGAGAGCGTGAAGGTGGGCCGCTTTCAGTTCAACGTGCAACGGACCGGCCAGCGGCGCATCCAGCAGCTCCAGGTCATGCTGTCACCTGCATGACGCGCTGGTGGTATGTCGGCGCATTCCTGGCGCTGATGTCGATACTGGCCGGCGCGTGCGCTGCGTCTGCGGCGACCGACGCACCGCCCGCCGTCCTGCCAGCCGATACGCCCACGCCGCTGGGCAGCGAGCTGCAGGTCAGCCTGCTGACCTTCGGCCCCGGTCGCGTCTACTGGGAACGCTTCGGGCACGACGCGATCCTCATTCGCAACCTCCAGACCGGCGTCGCCGTGGCATACAACTACGGCATCTTCGATTTCAGCCAGAAGCACTTCTTCCTGAACTTCGCGCTCGGCCACATGCAGTACCGCATGGCCGCGGATCCGTTCATGGACGATCTCGACTTCTACGCCGAGCACGGTCGTTCGGTGACTCAGCAGGTGTTGAACCTGACGCCGGCGCAGCGGCTGTCGCTGGCGCGCTTCCTCGAGTGGAACATCGAGCCACAGAACACGCGCTACCGCTACGACTACTTCCTGTCGAACTGCTCGACGCGCGTGCGCGACGCGCTCGACCGCGTGCTCGGCGGCGCCATCCAACGTCAGCTTTCAGCGGTGCCGGCGCTCCCCGGTCACACCTACCGCTTTGACGCCGTGCGCGCGCTCTCGCCGGACGCCTGGCTCGCCGGGGTGATGGATGTAGCGCTTGGACCCGCCGCCGACCGGCCGCTGAACCTGTGGAAGGAAAGCTTCCTGCCCGAGGTCCTCCGCCAATCCCTCGAACGGGTCACCGTGCGCAGCGCGGATGGCCGCGAGGTCCCGCTCGTCGCCGATACGCGCGTGCTGGTCCACGGCAGCGTCGGCGCAATCCCCGCGGCGCCGCCGCGCTGGACCTTGCCGCTGCTCGCCATCGGCATCGCGTGGGCCGTCGTGCTGGTGCTGCTGGTCAGCTTTGGGGGGCGCACCGCGCACCTCGCGTTCGCAGCTCTCGCCACAGCGACCGTCGTCGGCGTGGGCGCCGCGGGCATCGTTCTGGCCCTGATCTGGGGCATCACGGCCCACTGGGCGGGCTGGCACAACGAGAACCTGCTGTTGTTCGACCCGCTGTGTCTGCTGCTCATCCCTCTCTGGTGGCGCAGTCACCGATCGTCGCCGCGCGCATCTCAGACCCTGCGAACGCTCAGCGTCGTGATGTTCGCCGCGGCCGTCGCATCCCTTGTCGTGCGCGTACTGCCCGGCGCGACGCAGGAGAATCTGCCGTGGATCGCGCTGCTGCTGCCGATCCATGTGGCGCTGCTGCTGGTCGTCTGGCGACGCCTGCGGCTTCGTACCGGATCGGCTTCCACGCCGCGCACGACATGACCGCCCGACAATCCATCCGCGCAAGCAGCCGCCGGACCTACTTCCGGCCCGCCACGTTCCGCTTCCTCCGTGGCTTGGAAAAGCACAACGACCGGGCGTGGTTCAACGCGCGCAAGCCGGACTACATCGCGCACGTACGCACTCCCATGCTGGAGCTGATCGCGGATCTCGCTGCGCCGCTCGCGACCATCAGCCCGCACTTCGTGGCGGATGCGCGCGTCCAGGGTGGATCGATGTTCCGCATCTACCGGGACGTGCGCTTCACGCACGACAAGCGGCCCTACAAGGAATGGATCAGCTTCCGGCTGTGCCACGAACGCACGCGGGAGCTGGCGGGAGACACGCCCTGCTTCTACCTGCACGTCCAGCCACGCGCCTGCTTCGTCGGCGCGGGCGTATGGCGACCACGGCGCGAACGCCTGGTGCTCATCCGCGACTATCTGGTCAACAACCCCGCGAGCTGGCAGCAGGCAACGCGTTCAGCGGAATTCACGCGCGAATTCCGCTTCGGCGGCGAGGCGCTCAAGCGGGCGCCGCTGGGCTTCGACCCGACGCACGAGCTGATCGACGATCTCAGGCGGCGCGACTTCGTGGTCCATGGAGCGTTGACCGAAGACCAGCTTATGGCGCCTGGCCTGGTCGAGCTCCTGATCACGCGCTTCCGCCAACTGGCCCCGATGGTCGACTGGCTCTGCGGGGCGCTGGATCTGGACTTCTGATCGGTCGTCGGTGACCCGCAAATCCGGGACGTATGCCGGCGACCGTAGCTCGACTCACGCGGAAGGCTTGCCGCGCTGCAGCGCAAGTTCATACAGCACGCGCCTGGAGACGCCGGTCAGCTCGGACGCGAGGCGCGCCGCCACGGACGGCGACACCTCCCGCAGCAACAGCTCCAGCACCCGCTGCGCCTCGTTCGCCACGGCCGGCGGCGCACCACATCCTTCCAGCACCAACGCGAACTCTCCCTTGAGACGGTGAGGCTTCGCCTGCAGCCAGATCGGCAGATCACGCGCCTGCATCAGCGCGCTCTCCTCGAAGCGCTTCGTCATCTCGCGCGCGACGCAGATGCGGCGGTCAGGCATCACCGCCGCGCAGTCATCCGCCATGGCGAGCATGCGATGGGCTGCTTCGAAGAACACCAGCGTTCGCGTCTCTTCCCGCCACGCCTCGAGGCGCCGGCGCCGGGCCGTCGCGGTCGACGGCAGGAAGCCCTCGAAGGCGAAGCGATCTGTCGGCAGGCCTGAGACGGCAAGCGCGGATACCACCGCACTCGGCCCCGGCACCGCGCGCACGGGCACGCACGCCGCGCGCGCCGCCGCGACCAACGCGTAACCCGGGTCCGACACCAAGGGCGTGCCGGCGTCCGAAACCAGCGCGAGCGCGGCCCCGCGCCGCAGTTGTTCCACGAAACGTGGTGCGATGCGATCCTCGTTGTGGTCGTGCAGCGCCTGCAACCGCTGCCTGATGCCGAAATGCGCGAGCAGCGCGCCACTGGTGCGGGTATCCTCCGCCAGCACGAGATCGACCGCGCCCAGCACGCGACGCGCGCGCCCGCTCAGGTCAGCGAGGTTCCCGATGGGCGTCGCCACGACATACAGGGTTCCGCGTTCCACCGTCGCCTCGTTAGCCGGTGCCTCGGCTCCGGGCCCATCGTCCGCGCGTGCGTGCATGTCATACTCTAGGCCATGATTCCTCTGTCTCGGTCGGCGCTGCGCGGAGGCCTCGCGGTTGCGATCGGGATTTCGCTGGCGGCATGTGCCACCTCCCCCTCAGCGCCCACGGTCTCCGCGCCGCGGACACGAGGCTCTGCGGCGGCGAAGCCGGCGCATGCGGCGCCGACCAGCGCATCCGGCGCCGAGCTGGAGTCGGCGAGCCCCGAAGCCCTTTTGTCGCGCGCGCAGCGCCTCTACAAGGCCGGACAACCGATAGCGGCGACGGAGACGCTCGTGCGACGCGCCACGCTCCTGCACGACGCGGAGCAGGCGGCGACCAACCGCCGGACCATCTGGGATTCGCTGCGCAAGGCGTCCCTCGAACCCGCATCGCTGACGGGATTGGAAACGGCGAACCGCACGACGCGCGGCTGGATCGAGCTCGCGAAGCTCGCCCGGAGTCACGCGGATCTCGAGCAGTACACGCGCTGGCAGGCGAGCTATCGCGGCCACCCGGCGACCCCGCTGCTGCCAGAACTGCTGCTTGCTGCCACGACTTCAAAGCGGGCACCGACGTCTGCCACGATGAACGCTTCGCCTTTCCCGCTGCCGCCGGTCGGACGTGGGCCGATCGCGCTGCTGCTGCCGTTGAACGGACCTCTCGCGGGCGCTGCGAAGGCGGTCCAACAAGGCGTCGAGAGCGTGCTGGCACAGGCGGGTCTCGGGGCGCCCCGGATCTTTGACGTCACCGACGCCGGGCAATCTGCCGAAAGCGCAATGTCGCAGGCGGTCAACGCCGGTGCCGCGCTGATCATCGGACCGTTGCGCAAACCCGCCGTCGCTTTGCTCAATCTCCAAGGCAATCTGAGCGTTCCACTGATCGCGCTCAATTATCTCGAGCTGGGTGCCAGGCCCACTACGGGCCTGCTGCAATTCGGATTGTCGCCCGACGATGAAGCGCGCGAGGCCGCGGAGGATGCGACGACACGCGGCCTGCACGACGCCGTTGCGCTGGTGCCCGAAGGCGCGCGGGGCGACGCTCTCCTCGCCGCGTTCGAACGCGAACTCACGGCACGCGGCGGGAGCCTGCTGGCCTCGCGGCGGTACGCTGGCGGTACCCGTGACTTCTCGGCGCCTATCCGGCAGCTGATGGTCGCCGACGCGGCTCCTGCGCGCAGCGAAGCGAGCGCAAACGCGATGGCGCGCGACGCCGACGTCCAGGCACGCCTGCGCCCGGATATCGATTTCATCTTCATCAGCGGATCGATGACGGCCGACCGGATGATGGTGGCCACCTTCCGTTACTGGCACGCCGATCGCACGCCGATCTACGCGACCAGCGAAGCGCGCAGCCCGCGGGGCGATCAGGACCTGGCGGCCGTGCGTTTCTGCACCGGCCCGTGGACGATTGCCGACGGAAGCGGATGGGAAGCGATCCGCGCGCGTCTGTCCACACAGACGGGTGGTGCCACTCCGCTCGAGCCGCTCTTCGCCATGGGCGCGGACGCGGCGCGGCTGGCGCTGGCGGTTCGCGTCGGCGCGCTGCAACCGGGGACCAAGCTTGCTGGATATACGGGTGAGCTCGTCGTGCGTGACGACGGCGTCGTCACAAGACGGCTGACGTGCGCGGAAAATACGCTGGGCGGCCCACCGCGCACGCTTTCCGGGCCAACTCCCGCGCTGCCGCTGCTGGACACAGCACCTGGCGCCCCCATTTCTGCGGTGCCGCCATTCGGCGACACGTCGTCCACTGCAGAGGCGATACGCCGGGAAATTTCGTGGCGTCCCGCCACCATGTCCGACCCCGCGTCGGTGTCCTCCGAAGGTTGAGAGGCGAACATGAGCCCTCGCAGCGCGGCATCTCGTTTCCTGCGGCTGCACAGCCCGCGGCAACGCGTGGGTGCAGCCGCCGAAGACATCGCCATGGCGCTGCTCACCGCTCGAGGCTTGCGATGCGTCGCACGCAACTGGCGCTGCCGCACCGGGGAACTGGACCTGGTCATGCGGGATCACGGCACCCTGGTCTTCGTGGAAGTCCGCAAACGCGGCAGCGCTCGCTACGGCGGCGCGTCTGCTTCGATCGACGCCCGCAAGCAAGCGCGCATCATCCGCACGGCGCGGGCCTTCCTGGCGGAGCACGGCGAATGCTCGCACCTGCCTGCGCGATTCGACGCGGTGCTGTTCGAGGGCACCGGCCAGCCGAGATGGCTGAAAGCAGCCTTCACGTGCGCCTGACATGAATGGAAACGGGTCGATACCGGGGCCTTCAACGATGCTGGAGGAAAGATTCGCCACGCATTTCCGAGACAGCGCCGCGCTGCAGGCGGAGAGCCTGCGCGTTCTGCTCCCTGCGCTGTCGGCAGCGGTGCAGGCCGCCGCCCGCACCCTGCGCGGGGGTGGCCGCGTGCTCTCCTGCGGGAACGGCGGGTCGGCCGCCCAAGCGCAGCACTTTGCCGCAGAGCTGAGCGGGCGCTTCGAGCGTGAACGCCGTCCGCTCGCCGGCATCGCGCTCACTGCGGACACTGCCGCGCTCAGCGCCATCGGCAACGACTACGGCTTCGACGAAGTCTTCGCGAGGCAGGTGGGTGCGCTCGCGCGACGCGGTGACTGCCTCGTCGCCATTTCCACGTCCGGCAATTCGCGCAACGTCCTCGCCGCGATCAAGGCCATGCACGAGAGCGGAGGTGACGTGGTCGCCCTCAGCGGCAGGGATGGCGGCGCCCTCCCGCGGCTGCTGCGCGCCGCAGACGTCGAGCTCCGCGTCCCGGGCCAGGTCACCGCACGAATCCAGGAAGTACATCTCCTGCTGTTGCACTGCCTGTGCGACGGCATCGACGAACTGTTGGCCGCATCCGCCAGCCACCGCGAGAGGCCGCGCTGACCCGCGCTACTTCACCAGCCTGAGCTTCGGCCGGCCCTTCGTCGGCCCATCGCCGTCCTTCGGAGTCGCGGCCCTGGAATCCTGCGAACGCGAGTCGGGATCATGCGGTGCCGGACCCTCGGGCTCGCCGAAGGCGATTCCTTCGCCGTTCTCACGGGCGTAGACCGCCAGCACGGCGCCGACAGGCACCTGTACGTCGAAGGTCCGCCCCGCGAAACGCGCCGAGAACACCAGCGGCTCCTGCGAAGGGTCGAAGCCCTGCACCGCCTGCGGCGAGATGTTCAACGCAATATGCCCGTCGTGCGCATAGCTGCGCGGGATGACCACCCCCGGTTGATCCGT
>DASVGQ010000182.1:0-10928 GCA_036379455.1 Nevskiaceae bacterium | reverse complement strand
CCCGGCCGCAGCACGCGGCTCGTCGCACGCCTGCCGCGCGCAAACGCCGCCGGCTGATCGGCCCGTTGCACTCGGCGGATCCCGGCGCCGATGCGGCATCGTCTGACGACGGCACGGCGCACCGGCTGATGGAGGCGTCGGCCGCGATGCGCCAGGTTGAGACAAAGCGCTCCGCACGCGTTGCGCGCAGCCGCTGGATCGCATCCACCGTCGGGGCAGCCCGGCATGGCCGGCCGCACACGCGCGGGACCGGTCACGGCCTGGCGCCGAACGCCGCTCGGCGACCGAGCCCCCGCGGCACAGCGTGGGGGCCGTGCCCGGCGGCCAATGCGGGGCTCGGCCCGCGTTCGCTCAGTAGTCTTCCCGCACTTCGCGCAGGTGGTCCGCCACGGACATGACCCCGCCGTCGTCGAGCCAGTCCGACAGCTCCTCGGCGTGGCTTTCTTCCTGCGCGAGGATGTCGCGCAGCAGCTGGACGGTGGTCGGGTCCTTGTCGCCGATAACGGTGACCATTTGCCGGTACACCTCGACGGCGATGCGCTCGGCCACCAGGTTGGCCTTGATCATCGCCTTCAACCCGGCCGACTGATCGTAGTCGGCGTGGCTGCGACCGCTGAGCGTGTCCGGATCCAGCTCCGGCGCGCCGCCGAGCTGCACGATGCGCGCAGACAGCCGGTCGGCGTGCCCCAGCTCCTCATTGGCGTGCGTGAGGAACTCGCCGGCCACCGCCTCCGAGGCGATGCCGCGCGCGGTGAAGTAGTGGCGCCGGTAGCGCAGCACGCACACCCACTCGGTCGCCAACGCGTCGTTGAGCAGCGCGCAGATCTCCTCGGCATAGGGCGCGATGCCAGGCGTCACCGCGCCCTTGTTGAGCTGGCCGTTGGCTGCGTCGGCGATGGCCGTCCGGTTGAGCGCCATGGTGCCGGACTGCGCACCGTCCTGTGATGAATCCATGGGAACCTCCGAAGCTTCGAGTGAATCAAACGCGTCGCCGCGCCGGACGCGTCGCGCTCACAGCGGCGGGCCGCGACGCTTGCGCCGCGGGTCGAACACCAGCGACGCGATGAACAGGATGAGGAAGATCACGAACAGGATCCGGGCGACGGCCGCCGCAATGCCCGACACGCCGAAGAAGCCGAGGAAGCCGGACAGCATGGCGACGACGAAGAACAGCGCGGCGTAATAGAGCACGGCACGGCTCCTGCGAAGTCCTCCCCGATCCAGGCCCCCGTGCCGGCGCACGCGGGAAGACGATCTCGCCGTCCACCGTGCGCCGTTCCCACTTCAGCGCGACATGGCGCGGGAAGTCGCCGGAGAAAAGCGGAACGTGCCGGAGTCGAAGGGCGAAGGGGAAGGAGAAGTCCAGGGTCCCCGGCACGCCCGCCGTGATCAAGACTTGACCTTCAGGCCGGTGGCGTCGACGTGCTTGACGCCCTTGACGTGCATGGCGATGGTCTTCGCCTGGTCGACGTCGCGCCGCGACGGCTGGGTGCCGGTGAGCGTGACCACGCCTTTTTCCGTCTTCACGTGGATATCGGCGCTCTTGACGTGCTTTGCCGCGAGGAATTCGCTCTTCACCTTGGTGGTGATCCAGGTGTCGGTGACGTCGTTGTGGGCACCCGTCGCACCCGAGGTGGACGTCCTGCCGTTGCCCATGCCGCGTTCGTGCTGCTGCGGCATCTGCTGCGGCCCGGCCTGCGCACCGGAGCCAGCACCACGGCGCCGCATGATCTGCGCCGGCTGGCCGGCGGGCTGCGTCCCGCTGGGGTTCTGCGCCATGGCCACCCCACCACCGAAGAGCATCGCCGACGACAAGCCGAAGGCGCCGGCGCGGATGAGGGTCGTCTTCATGAAGATCCCTGGCTCTCAAGTACCGCTTGAATCTAGAGAGCCGCGTCGCGTGCGTCTGTAGGACGGCATCGACGACTGCGGTCGGAGGCAAGGCCAGCCGGTTGCGCGCAGCCGACGGCCCGGCTCCGCCCAGGCGACGCGGGCCTTCCATGGATGCCGCACGCGCAGCGGGCCGCGGGACACGGGCACCAAACGCGCGCACGCGGCGTCATCTTCCTACAGGCAAACGCGTTCCGGTCCTACGAAACGCGCGCGCACGGCTGCCGACAATGCGACCTCCGCAGGTCCGAACCTGCGGCAGCAACGCGCAGCAGCAAGCACCATCGGAGCAAGCATGGCCACACGCACCCCCGACAGCGGTGGACCGAGGAAGCATCCCGGTTCGCCGCACACGCCGCGCCGGGTCCCCGCCGGGGACCGGCGCGGTCGTCCCGCGAAGACCGACCCGCGCGAGCCCTTCGCCGAAGGCGCATGGGAGCCGTGGCCGCGCAGGACTCCGCCGCACAAGGGCAACGCGGAGCGTCGAATGCCGCGCATGCGCGGTGCGCTGCCGCCGCAGTCTTCCGACCCCATCAGGGCTTGGTGGCACGCCAGCCGCGCGCTGGCCGTCCATTCCTTCATCACGGAGCAACGCCATGGCGAAAGCCTCTGATGAACAGCGGTTCCTGGGCCAGCTTTTTGCCTCGGCCAACACGCCCACCCATCTGGCGCTGCAGCTTGGCGAAGCGCACACCCGCATGCTCACCGAGCTCGGCCGCAGCGTCGCGGAGCTGGCCGAGGCGGTCGCGCGGCTGGGGCGCCAGCAGCTCGAGCTGCAGGCCTGGACGCGGGATCCGCGCGCAATGGTCGACAGGCTCGTCGAATCCAGCGAAACCCTGAACGAGGCGCTGTGCAGCTACGTCGGCCGCGTGCAGGAGGCCGGCGACGAGCTGGCGATTGGCTACGTTCAGGTAATCAACGGCGTGCTCGGAACGTCCGTGGCCAAGGCTCGCGCCTGAGCACGCCGCAGCGCACGTCGGCGCTGGGAGCGCGTTTCCCGCGGCCCGCCATGATCCGCGCGCCGCGAAGGTCGCTCAGACGTCGGCTGGAGCCGGCGGCACCACCTGCGGAAAGACGATGCTCGCCACCAGGCCCGATGGCCTGAAGTCGAGCGTAACGCTGCCGCCCAGCTCGTCGGCTAGCCCGTCGGTCATGAGCCGGTAGCCAAAGCCGTGCTTGATCGGAGCTGCCACCCGCGGCCCGTCGCGTTCCACCCACTGCAGGCGCACGCTCGATCCATCGCCCCCCGAGCGCAGCTCCCACTGCACGGCCAGCCGGCCGGATGGCACCGACAGCGCGCCGTACTTCACAGCGTTGGTCGCCAGCTCGTGCAGCGCCATGCCGAGCGCCAGCGCGCTCGCAACCTGCAATCGGACCGCCTCGCCCGCGATCTCGACGCGCGCGACGCCCCTTCTCCGGTAGGGCTCGAGCTCGGTGTCGACCACCGCGCGCAGATCGGCGCCTACCCAGCGCTCCCGCGCCAGCAGCTCGTGTGTTTTTGACAGCGCCAGCAGGCGCGCCGCGAAGGTCTTCTGGAAATCGTCCAGATCGCTCGCGCCGCGGCGGGTCTGCCGCGCGATCGCCTGCACCGTCGAGAGCGTGTTCTTGACGCGGTGGTTCAGCTCGTGCACCAGCAGCTTCTCGTGCTCCTCGGCCTGCTTGCGGTCGGTGATGTCGGTCGCCGCGCCGAACCATTCGAGGATGTTGCCGTCCGCGTCCAGGAGCGGCGCAGCGCGTGACGCGGTCCAGCCGACGCTGCCGTCGGCGCGCCGCACGCGGTGCTCGAGCTGGAAGGTGCCCTTGTTGCGGATCGCGGCATCGATCGCGGCGCGCACCCGCGGTCGCTCATCGGCCGGGATGTAGTCCTCGATCCACTTTGCGTTGGCCTTCGTCGTATCCGCCAGGAAACCGCCGCCGCTGAGGCTGCGCATCTCGCGCCAATCGGGGCTCATGCGATAGACCACGTTGGAGGTGGTGGTCACCAGCGCCCGGAAGCGTTCCTCGGACAGCCGCATGGCGATCTCGGCGCGGCGCATCGCGGTGACGTCCACGAAGGTCAGCACCACGCCGCTGATCCTGTTGTCCACGCTGCGATAGGGCCGCAGCCGGATGAGCCAGCGCTGTCCCTCTCGGCCCTCCAGCTCGCGCTCCAGCGGCGCGAGATCGCGCATCACGCGCTCGACGTCGGCCACCAGCTCGGCGTCCTGGAGGTTGTGGGTGAGGTGGGCAAAGGGGCGGCCGATGTCGCCCGGGATCAAGTTGAAGATCTCCAGCACGCGCGGCGTGTAGCGGCGCACGCGCAGCTGCTCGTCGAGGAACAGCGTGGCGATCCCGGTGCTGGCGATGAAATTGGCCAGATCGCCGTTGGTGCGGCCGAGCTCGTCGTCCTTGGCCTGCAGCTCCTGGTTGAGCGCGAGCAGCTCCTCGTTGGCCGACTGCAGCTCCTCCTTGCCGGTCTCGAGCTCCTCGCCGGTGGACTGCATCTCCTCGTTCATGGACTGCAGCTCCTCGTTGGAGGCGCGCAGCTCCTCGTTGGAGGTCTCGAGCTCCTCGCTCGAAGTCTGCAGCGATTCGCGCGTCTCGCCGAGCTCGTGCTCGAGCTGGGCGATCACGCCGTCGTCGTGTGCGGTGCGCGCCGGCTGCGGCGGCGCTTCGCCCGCCGCCACCGGCTCGAAGACCACCAGCGCGTAGCCGTCGGTCGCGGGCAGCGGCCGCACCGTCAGGCCGACGACGAGTGGATGGCCGTTGCCGGGCACGCGCACGTGTTTGCCCTCGGTGGCGCCGCCGCCGTGCAGCGCGCGGTACAGCGCCGTGCGCAGCTCGACACGCAGGCCTTCGCGCGCCATCGCGAGGACGTTGTAGTTGGCCTCGCCGGAGCCGGGCTCGAGATACCTGCCGACCCGCCCGGAGATGTAGGCCACGTCGTAGTTGCGGTCGACGATCACGCAGGGCGGCGCGTAGCGCGCCAGCAGCTCGGCGCGCGCGAGGTCCTCGAAGCGCTGGTCCGGCTGCTCGGGCTCACGCGCCCGCGCGATCTCGCGCGGGTCGCCCGGCGCGAGCGGAAAGCGCACGTCGACGTGCGGCACGCGCCGCGCCTGGTAGAGCTTGGCCTTGTGGTCGAGCTCGGCGAACAGGTTGGTGGCCGTGCCGACCGACTCCGAGCCGCCGAGGAACAGGTAGCCCTGCGGGCGCAGCGCGAAGTGGAACAGGGCGAAGATGCGCGTCTGGATGTCGGCCTTCAGGTAGATCAGCACGTTGCGGCAGCTGATGAGGTCGAGCCGCGAGAACGGCGGGTCGCGCAGCAGGTCATGGCGCGTGAACAGGATCATCTCGCGCAGGAAGTCCTTGACGACGAAGCCGCCGCCGTGCCGCTCGAAGAAACGGTCCAGGCGCGCCGTGGAGACGTCCGTCGCGATGCTCTCGGCATACATCCCGTGGCGCGCCACCTCCAGCGCGCGCTCGTCGACATCGGTCGCGAAGACCTGCACGCGCGGCGGCGAGGCCAGCCCGTCGCAGGCCTCGTGCAGCAGCATGGCGAGGGTATAGGCCTCCTCGCCGGTGGCGCAGCCGGGTACCCACACCCGCAGGCCGCCGCGTTCCGCGTGGGCGCAGAGCTTGGCGATCACCTCGTGCGCGAGCACCGTCATGACCTCCGGGTCGCGGAAGAAATTCGTCACCGAGATCAGCAGCTCGCGGAACAGGGCCTCGGTCTCGGCCGGCGTGCCGCGCAGCAGCTCCAGATACGCCGACGGGCTGTCCACCTGATGCACCTGCATGCGCCGCGCGATGCGCCGCAGCACGGTGTTGCGCTTGTACTGGCTGAAGTCGTGGCCGACCTGAGTACGCAGCTGGACGAGGATCTTCTGCAGCGCCTCACCGTCGTGCAGACCGCCACCCTGCGCCTCCGCCGGCAGGTCGAAGTCCACGCGGAAACGGCTGGCCGCCACCAGCCGCGACGGAATGCCCGCCACCGGCAGCACGTAGTCCACCAGCCCCGTGGCCGCGGCGGCGTGCGGCATCCCGGGGTAGTCGGCCTCGCGCTCGTCCTGCGCCGCGGCGAGCCCGCCGGCTTCCTTGATCGCCTTGAGGCCTTCGCTGCCCTCGCTGCCGGTGCCGGAGAGCACGACGCCGATGCTGCGCTCGCCGGCGTCGGCGGCCAGCGAGCGGAAGAAGTGGTCGATGACGGTCGGGTGGCCGTCCGCGTGGCGGAGCGCGGTGAGCCGCAGCACCCCGCCCTTCAATTCCAGCCCATGGCTCGGCGGAATCACGTAGACGTGATCGGCGGCGACCGGCATGCCGTCCGTGATCTGCGCGATCGGCATCGTGGTGCGCAGCTGCAGCAGCTCGGCCGCTTCGCTCTTGTGCGCCGGATCAAGATGGAACACCAGCACGAAGGCCATGCCGCTGGCGGCCGGGACGTGCTCGAGGAAGCTGCCGGCCGCCTTCAGCCCGCCGGCCGAGGCGCCGATGCCGACGACGCGCAGCGCTCGCCTGGCCGTCGCTTGCGTCGTGGGGTCGTCGGAAGCAGCTGGCGGCGCGGACGGATCGCGCGGCCCACCGGCACCGGCCGGCCCGGAACGATCGGCGGGCGCCGACGCGCGGTCGCCTGAAGAATCCTGGGTCGTCATGGCGGGCCTGGCACGAGCGGTGGTGACGTCAGGATAGGCGCGCGCAAGCCCCGTGGAAATGGCGCAGCCGTTAGCGGGACCCGCTCAGTACGGATCATTCGCGGCCTTGTCCTACAGGCAGGCGCGCGGTCGCGGTCCATATTCGATGGCCGTACCGATCCAATGGCCCGCGCGCCGCAGCCATGCATCCGGCTCTGCCGTCTTCCTGCCGATGGATCGTCCACCAAAGGACACCAACACACGATGCGGGCACGAGGAGGGAACGAGGCGTCAGGAGCGGCGCACGGGCGGCGGGATCCGGCGACGGCGCCGAGAGCATCCCGCATCGCGCTCGTCATCGCGCTGTGCGCCGCGCCGCTGCTGCTGAGCGCCTGCAGCGGCAACCTCCACCTGAGCTTCCTCAACCCCCAGGGGCCGGTGGCGCACGCGGAAATGGTGCACTTCTACTGGGTGCTGGGGATCATGGCGGTGTTCGTCGCCGGGCCGATCTTCCTCGCCCTGCCATTCCTCCTGTGGCGCTACCGCTACGGCAACCGGAAGCGCACCACCTACTGGCCGAAGTGGAAGGACGACAAGGTCATCAACGTCCTGACGTGGGCCGGGCCGGTGGCGATCGTCATCGTGTTCGGCGTGTTCATGTCCTACACCGCGCCCCACCTCGACCCCTACCGACCGCTGGCGTCGAAGCAGCCGGCGCTGCACGTGCAGGTCATCGGCTACGACTGGAAGTGGCTGTTCATCTATCCCGACCAGCACATCGCCACGATCGGCACCTTCGTGCTGCCCGTCGGCCGCCCGGTCACCTTCCAGCTCACTTCCGCGACGGTAATGAAATCCTTCTTCATCCCGGCGCTGGGCAGCCAGATCTACGCGATGGGCGGCATGGTCACGCGGCTCAACCTGCTGGCCAGCAAGACCGGCCGCTTCCTCGGCGAGAACACCATGTACGACGGCGACGGCTTCCACGACGAGCAGTTCGTCGCCGTCGCCAAGACGCCGGCCGAGTTCAAGGCGTGGGTCGGGAAGATGCAGGCGACGGGCGTGCCGCTGGACCCCGAGATCCTGCGGCTGCTGTCGGACGCCAGCACGCGCGAACAGATGATGGCCCGGCTGCCGCCCACGGCCACGCGCAACGGCTACGTGTCGCTGGTGGACATGACGCCCGCGTTCTTCCCGGGCGTCGTCCACGCCCTGCTCACGGACACCGAGCCCGAGCACCCGGCGGCGGGGCTGCGGGCGCCCGTCCCGGTATCCGCTCCCCAGCCGTAGGCGATAAACGGACCACGAATCATGAGCACGCAGGCGATCGTCTATGACCTCATCGGGCGCTTCACGATGCACTCGCTGCCCTTCTACAACATGCTCCAGGACCCGACCAAGGAGCACCTGATCAACGGCAGCATCGGCGGCTTTGCGGCCTGCGTCGCGACCGGCGGCCTCATCATCGTGGTGCTGGGCATCACCTACCTGAGGAAATGGCGATACCTGTGGGCCGAGTGGTTCACCAGCACCGACCAGAAGAAGATCGCCATCATGTACATGGTGATCACCGTCGTGATGCTGGCGCGGGCGATCATCGAGGCGATCCTCATGCGCGGCCAGCAGGCCTGGGGCCTGGGCGGCGGGTTCCTGTCGCCGGACCACATGGCGCAGCTGTTCACGACGCACGGCACCATCATGATCTTCTTCATGGTGATGCCCTTCATCGCGGCCGTCATCAACTACATCATGCCGCTGCAGATCGGCGCGCGGGACGTGTCCTTCCCGGTGATGAACTCCGTCAGCCTGTGGCTCACCGCCGCCGGCGCGATCCTGGTGATGACTTCGCTGGTGTTCGGCCAGTTCTCGACCGGCGGCTGGTTCGAGTACCCGCCCTACACGGAGACCACCTTCCTGCCCGGCGTGGGGCCGGACTACTGGATCTGGGCGGTGCTGCTCTCCGGCGTCGCCTCGACGATGACCGGCATCAACTTCGCGGTGACCATCCTCAAGGAGCGCGCGCCGGGCATGAAGCTGTTCCGCATGCCGCTGTTCACGTGGGCGGCGCTGTGCACCGCCATCATGATGGTGTTCGCGATGCCGGCGCTGACGGTGGCCGCCGGCCAGCTGGCGCTCGACCGCTACCTCGGCTTCCACTTCTTCACCAACGGGCTGGGCGGCAACCAGATGATGTTCGCCAACGAGTTCTGGCTGTTCGGCCATCCCGAGGTCTACATCCTCATCATTCCGTCCTTCGGCATCTACTCGGAGGTCGCGGCAACTTTCTCGGGCAAGGCGTTGTTCGGCTACAAGTCGATGGTGTTCGCGATCATGGTCATCGCGATCATGTCCTTCACCGTGTGGCTGCACCACTTCTTCACCATGGGGCAGAACGGCACCATCAACGCCGTCTTCGGCATCGCCTCGATGGTGATCGGCATCCCCACCGGCGTGAAGATCTACGACTGGATGTGGACGATGTTCCGCGGCCGGGTGCGATTTACCACGCCGCTGATCTACCTCATCAGCTTCATCGTGCTGTTCGTGCTCGGCGGCATGAGCGGCATCCTGCTCGCCAACCCCAGCGTCGACTACCAAGTCCACAACACGCTGTTCCTGGTCGCGCACTTCCACAACGTCATTATTCCCGGCGTGCTGTTCGGGCTGCTTGCCGGCTATCACTACTGGTTCCCCAAGGTCTTCGGCTACCGCCTGCACGAGGGCTGGGGGCGCTTCTCGGCCTTCTGCTGGATCTTCGGCTTCATGGCGGCCTTCTTCCCGCTCTATGCGCTCGGCATGATGGGCCTGCCGCGGCGCACGGTCGCCTACGCCCTGCCGATCTACCAGCCGTGGGAGATGGCGGCCTTCGGCGGCGCGCTGTTGATCGGCCTGGCGGTGCTGTCGCTGTTCATCCAGGCGTGGGTCTCCTGGCGCCACCGCGACGAGAACCGCGTGACGGCGGGCGACCCGTGGGACGGCCGCAGCCTCGAATGGGCCTGCTCGGCGCCGCCCCCGGAGTACAACTTCGCGGTCATCCCCACCGTCACCGACCGTGACGCCTTCACGGTCGCCAAGGAATTCGGCGCCGCCTACCTGCCGCCTCCGAAGTACTTCGACATCACCATGCCGCGCAACGCGGCGATCGGCCCGCTGCTCGGCGTGTTCGGCTTCGGGCTGGCCTTCGGCCTCGTCTGGCACATCTGGTGGCTGGCTTCCCTGTGCACGCTGTGCACCATCGTCGTGACCATCGCGCGCGGCTTCGTGCGCCGCACCACGAAGGTCATCCCGGCGACGGAGGTGCAGGCAGAGCACGAACGCTGGCTCGCCACGGTCCGCGCCACCCCGCCGGTCACGCGCGCCGTCGAAACCCGGCCGGCCAACCAGGGGCTGGCCGACCAGACCGCCCTGCGAGCCGCGCCATGAGCCAGGAAGTCTTCCAGTACCCCGGGCTGAACCTCGGCCGCGCGCACCCGCGCACCCAGTCGGCGGCGCAGACGCTGATCTTCGGCTTCTGGGTGTTCCTGATGAGCGACGCCATCCTGTTCGCGGTGGTGTTCGCAACCTATGTGGTGCACGCGCACGCCGGGACCTCCGGCGCGCCGGGGCCAAAAGAGCTGTACGACATGACCAGCGTGTTCGCCCAGACCATGCTGCTGCTGGCCTCGAGCTTCACCTTCGGCATGGCCTCGCTGACGCTCAAGTACTGCCACAGCCGGCGCCGGCTGGTGGGCTGGCTGGTGGTGACACTGCTGCTCGGGGCCGCTTTCATCGGCCTCGAGGTCAACGACTTCGTGGCGATGGCGGCCAAGGGCGGCCTGCCCGAGCGTTCCGGGCTGCTGTCGGCGTTCTGGGATCTCGTGCCCCTGCACGGCTTGCACGTGACGGTGGCGTGCATCTGGATGCTGTGCCTGTTCGGCCAGATGGCGCGCTACGGCTTCGACAGCCGCACCAAGCTCGGGATCATGCGCCTGGCGCTGTTCTGGCACTTCCTCGACATCGTCTGGATCGCCATCTTCTCGGTGGTCTACCTCGGAGGGCTGGCATGAACGCGCGCGTGCCCGCCCGGCGCGACCGCAACGACCCGACGCGCGGCAAGCGGTTGTACCGCCGCGAAATGCGCGCCTACATCACCGGCGCCATCCTCGCCCTGCTCCTGACGCTGGTGCCCTTCGCGACCGTGCGCTGGCATGTGCTGCCGCGTGAGGCCCTCTACTACCTGATCGGCGCCTTCGCGCTGATGCAGATGGTCGTGCACTTCCGCTTCTTCCTGCATATCGGCCTGCGCCAGAAGCGCGAGGACCTGCACCTGATCCTGTTCTCGACGGTGCTGCTGGTGCTGATCGTCGGCGGCACGCTGTGGATCATGTTCGATCTGGCGGGCCGGATGATGCTGCCCGGCGTGCGCTGAGCCGATGAGCCGCGACACGGCCC
>DASVGQ010000181.1:0-2937 GCA_036379455.1 Nevskiaceae bacterium | reverse complement strand
CGTCCGGATTCGCGGAGGCGTCGGGTTTCATGCGGTGCGCGAACCTGCGGAACGCGGCCGGCGCGGTGACGCGAACAGGTTCAGGCCGATCAGCGCGGCGCCCACCAGCACGATCCCGATCCATTCGCTCGGCGAAGGGCGCTCGCCGAGCGCCGCCCATGAGAAAAATACCGTCGCGACCGGCACCGCAAGCGCTGCCAGCCCCGCCACGTTCGCCGGCAGGCGCTGCACGACGATGGCCCACAGCGCCCACGACAACGCCGAGGACAGGATGCCGGTGTAGAGCAGCGTGCCGATGTAGGGCAGGCCCCACGCGGTCTGCCGCTCCGGCACGAAGGCGAGGACGACCACCAGCGCGATCGCGCCGACCAGCATCTGCCACGCGGTGAGCTGCAGCGGCGTGACCTCCGGGTGCTGGCGGAACACGCGCTTGGAAAGCACGGTGGCGACCGACCACACGAGTCCACCCAGCAGCGCCAGCAGGATGCTTCGCGGCGTGCCGATGGTGCCCCAAGGTTCCACGACGCAGGCGAAGCCGACGCACGCGAGGCCGATGTAGAGCCAGCGCCGACGATTCGGCCGCTCGTGCAGCAGCAGCCACGCCATGGGCACGACCCAGAAGGGCATGGTGTAGAGCAGCAGCGTGGTCTTGCCGGCCGCGCCGGAGGTCAGCGCGAGCTGCGCCAAGGCCTGGAAGCCGCAGGTCTGCGTCAGGCCGATGATGATGGTCGGGAGCCACGGCGTCGGCTTCAGCCGGCTGCGGGTGACGAGCAGGGCGACGAACAGCGCGACGGTGCCGATCACGTAGCGCTGCGCGGAGAAGGTGAAGGGCCCGCTGTAGAAGGTGGCGATCTTCATCACCGTGAAGCTGAAGCCGGAGATCACCACGATCGCGGCCATCGCGCTCCACGCGACGCGCAACGCGTGGCGCGAAACCTCCGGCTCCGGGTTTTCCACTCGCGCCACCGCTGTCTCTCGTCCGCTGAACGCGGCGATGATAGCGAAACGTTGGGGCGCCTCGCCCTGCGCGAACCGGGCTTCGCGCCAGCGCGCGTTCCCGCGTTCCGGCACGCGTCGCGGGCCGCTCCCGCGAACCAACGCGCGTCCCTGAAGTCAGAGCGTTTCGTAGTGGTACGCACGCGCAGGAGTTGTTCGCTGCGAGCGCTGCGTCGTCGTCCGTTTGCGGTGTGCCGAGTTCTGGTGCGCGAAGCGTCTGCTTCGACACCGCGACCGGATGCACGCTGCGGGCGCCGGTTGCGGGCACGCTCCGACGGTCTACGCGCGGCGCCTGAGACAACGCACGGGGCTTGAACCATACGGAGGAGAGCATGAAGGACAGTCACACGGAACAACCGCACGACGCGGAGGACAAGCGGGACCTGCCTGCTTCGATGTCGCGACGCCGAGTGCTGGTGGGTGGTGCGACGGTGATCGCCGGCGCCGCGCTGGGCCTGCGCAGCACGCGCATCTTTGCGGCGCCCGCCGACCGCGAGCTCCGCATCGGCTACATCAGCCCGCGCTCCGGCGATCTCGGCATCTTCGACGCCAGCGACCCCTACATGCTGGGCGTCGTACGCAAGGCCCTCGAGCCCGGGCTGACGATCAACGGCGAGCACTACCGCGTGACGATCCTCGATCGCGACGGGCAGTCCAGCCCGTCGCGCGGCAGCCAGCTCGCCAACGACCTCATCAACAAGCACCACATCCATCTGATGCTCACGACCTCGACGCCGGAGACCGTCAACCCGGTGTCGGACGCCTGCGAGGCGGCCGGCGTGCCGAGCATCGCCACGGACTGCCCGCTGGAATCCTTCTTCTTCGGGCGCGGCGGGAAGCTCGGCGAGCCCTCTCCCTTCAAGTGGACCTACGACTTCAGCTTCGGCATCGCCCAGTTCGTGGACGCCTATCTGTCGCAGTGGCCGATGCTCAAGACCAACAAGAAGGTCGCCGTGATGTACCCGAACGATGCCGACGGCAACGCGTTCCGGCAGCATCTGGCGCCAATCCTCACGAAGAACGGCTACACGGTGGTCGACCCGGGCGCCTACCAGGACGGAACCACGGATTTCTCTTCGCAGATCGCCCTGTTCAACAAGGAGCATTGCGAGATCTTCAACGAGGTCGGCATCCCGAAGGACATCCAGGCCTTCTGGCGGCAGGCGGCACAGCTGCACTTCCTCGACAAGGTCGTCATCGCTCAGTTCACGAAGTCCGGCAGCTTCTTCAACCAGATCACCGCACTGGGCGAGCTGGGGCCGAACATCTCGGCGGAGACTTTCTGGGCGCCGGTGTTCCCCTACAAGTCGCCGCTCACCGGCGGTACCTCCGAGGACATCGCGCGGGGCTACGAGAAGGCGTCCCACCAGATCTGGGCCGAGCAGCAGGGCGCCACGCTCGCGCTGTTCGAAGTAGGCGTGGCCGCGCTCAAGGGCGCCAAGGATCCGACCAGCCACGCCGCCATCCGTGACGTGATCCCGACCATCGACATGATCACCACGCTCGGGCGCGTCAATTTCAAGAAGGGCCCGTACCCCAACACCACGACGACGCCGATGATCGGCGCGCAGTGGGTGAAGACCAAGCCGGGCTCGCAGTTCCCGCTGGACTGGGTGACGGTCGACAACAGCGAGGACCGCAACGTGCCGGTGCAGCGCAAGCCGGTTCCTTACAACATGGGCCGGAGCTGATTCGAAGCTGAGCCGCGGATGCCGCTGCCGGGCTTGGAGCCAGGCAGCGGCGCTGCCGTCTGATCGCGCTGTGCGGCGGCGCGCGTTCGGACGGCGCGTTCGCTCAGTGGGCGCTTTCCGGCGCCGCTGTCGCCGCGTCGACGGCGCGCAGCGTGGCGTCGTCGAGCTTCGCCAGGGCTTCGAGCGCACCGAGGTTGTCTTCCAGCTGCTCGCGCCGCGTGGCGCCGAGCATGACGGTGGAGACGTGCGG
>DASVGQ010000180.1:0-2414 GCA_036379455.1 Nevskiaceae bacterium | reverse complement strand
GAACCGCTGCGGGGCTGGTCGGACGCGCCAACCTGCGCGCTGGTCGACTTGGCCCAGCGCCTCGTGTTCGTCTATCCCACCTGGTGGGGATCGGCTCCGGCGCTGCTCAAGGCGCTGCTGGATCGCATCGTGACGCCCGGTTTCGCCTTCCACTTTCGCGGGCCCGACAAGCTGATCTGGGACCGGCTGTGGAACGGCAAGACCAGCCAGACGACCACCACCATGGACACGCCACCGATCCTGCATCGCTGGCTCTGCGGCCAGCCGGGCACGAACGCGCTGCGCCGCGCCACGTTCGGCTTCTTCGGTGTGCGCGAGCAGCGGGCGTTGATGTTCGGACCGGTGCGGCTGTCCTCGGCGCGACAGCACGAGGCGTGGCGCGGCATGCTGTGGGGCGTCATGCCCTGGGCGGCGCTGCTGGTGCTCCTTCTGCTGCCGCCGTGGCGGCGCGCGGAGCGGGTGGCCGACCGCCGCATCGACGGCGTCCAGATCGCGGCCATGTCCTACATTCTCTGGTTCATCCTCGTGCCACTCTGGAATCCCACATAGCGGCGGGGCGCTTGGACCGGACCGCGCCGGACGCTGCGCACACAGGGGAACACTGACATCCACCGAGGGCCACGAGATGAAACAGTCGCTGCAAGGAAAGAAGGTCGCCATTCTTGCCACCTGGGGCTTCGAGGAATCGGAGCTGATGGAGCCGCGCAAGGCGCTCGACGCGGCCGGCGCAACGACCGAGATCGTGTCGCTCGAGAAGGGCGTGATCACGGGCTGGAAAAGCGGCAACTGGGCCGCCTCGGTGAGCGCGGACGTGGCGCTCGCGGATGCGGACGCCGACCGTTACGACGCCCTGCTGCTGCCCGGCGGCGTGATGAACCCCGACAAGCTCCGCACCGCGCCGCGCGCCGTCGAATTCGTGCGCGCCTTCTTCGACGCCAGCAAGCCGGTGGCGGCCATCTGCCACGGCCCGTGGCTGCTGGTCGAAGCCGACGTGGTCAAGGGCCGGACGCTGACCTCGTGGCCGAGCATCGCCACCGACATCCGCAACGCCGGCGGCAAGCGGGTCGACGAGGAAGTATTCGTGTGCACCGGCGGACCGAACACGCTGGTCACCAGCCGCAAGCCGGACGACATTCCCGCCTTCAACGCGAAGATGCTGGAAGCCTTTGCCGCCGCATAGACACGCCCAGGTTCCCCGGCGTGGGGCGCGCCCGGGGCCCGACGCCCCGCGCCGGCCCGACTCACCGTGAACGACACATCGCCGCCGGACGCGCCCGCGGACCCTGCGCAGCCGGACACCGATCCACCCGACGGCGGCTTCCGGCTGACGGAGCGCGAACGCAGCGAAGTCGAGGCGACCCTCCCGCCGCGCGTCCAGGTCCTGCACGAGGCCATCCGCGTCGAAGGCGCGACCGAACTCGCGCGCCGCGTACCGGCGCTCGCCTGGTCCTCGCTTGCCGCCGGGCTCTCGATGGGCTTCTCGATGCTGGTTCCCGCCCTGCTCGCCGTACACCTCGGCCGACTCACGGGCGGATTCCTGGTCGTCAAGCTCGGCTATACCGTCGGCTTCCTGATCGTCGTCGTCGCGCGCCAGCAGCTGTTCACGGAAAACACCCTGACCGCGGTGCTCCCGTTCATGACCGCGCCGAGCTGGCGCGCGCTCGCCCGGCTGCTGCGCCTGTGGACGATCGTGTTGCTGGGCAACCTGGCAGGCGTGGCGGTGTTTGCCTGCGCCATGGTCTACATGCAGGTCCTCAGCCCTGCGACCCACGCGGTGATGACCTCGCAGGCCGAGGAAGTGCTGCGCAACTCGACGCTGGAGATGTTCACGAAGGGCATCATCGCCGGCTGGCTGCTCGCCACCATGGTGTGGCTGCTGCCGGCGTTGCCGAACGCGAAGATCGCCGTCGTCGTGCTGATGACCTGGCTGATCGGCATCGGCAACTTCACGCACTCCATCGCCGGTTCCACCGAGATGATCTATCTGGTCCTGCGCGGCGACCTGTCCGCGGCGGGCTACCTGCTGCGCTTCCTGCTGCCGACGCTCGCGGGAAACATCGTCGGCGGAAGCGTGATCTTCGGCGTCATCAGCCACGCGCAGGTGCGCAGTGACCGCGAAACGACTGCCGCGCACGGATAACGCGGCAAGCCGCCGTGTCGCGATGCGCCTCGCGAGGCGCGTCGTGGCTCAAGCCGCGCACGCCACCGGGCGCCAATTCGTCATCAGCCTCAGTAGCTGGACTGCCGCGTCTCCCACTGGAAGCCCTTGCCCTGCATGCACTCCTGCACCAGCGACTTCTGCTTGTCCTGGTCCGTCACGTGGTGCAGCCCGACTTCGTACTTGCACTGCGCCAGCGCGCTGTTGGCGTCGTCCAGCGACGCCCCCTGCTTGGACCAGTAGTGCGCCTGCGGGC
>DASVGQ010000179.1:0-2114 GCA_036379455.1 Nevskiaceae bacterium | reverse complement strand
TCAACGAGCCATCCGGGGTTGCTCCGCGCCGTCCGCTGGTTTGCCTGCGCGTAGGAGGCCACCGCCTCCTTGTAGTTGCCCAGCGCCATTTCACTTCGGCCGAGCAACGCCCAGCGATTGGCGTCCTCCGGGTTCTCCTTCAGCTCGGTGCGCAACCGATCCACCATACCCTTGACGTCGCCCACGTCCTGCCGGGCGATCGCCAGCGAAGGCTTGTCAGTCGCGACTTCCTGGGCAACCCGCCAGCTTCCGTTCCTGACGTACCACGCACCCCCGACCACAAGCGGGAACAGCGCGAGCACGACGCCCGTCGCCCAGCCGCGCCTGCCCCGCTGCCGGCGCCGATCCGTGGCCGCGCTCCCGCTCTCGTCATCCAGCAACCGCGCAGCCGCTTCGTCCTTCAGCTCGCGCGCCGCCTCCTCGTCGACGAGCTGGTCGCGCTGCTCGTCTTCCACCTCGGCGACGCGCGTCCGGTACGCCGCGACGTTCGCGGAGCGTCGAGCCTGTTCGACGGGGCGCCCCTTGCGCAGCCATGGCCATGCGATGACTCCCGCCGCGCACAGCGCCAGCGCCAGCATGAGCACGAGCAGACTCACTCTTCCTCACCCAGCAGCTTCTTCAGCGCCTCGCGGTCAAAGCGCACCGCCTCGTTCTTCTTCCGGCGCGCCAGCAGCCACCATGCAAAGCCGACACCGAGCACCAAGAGCACGAAGGGGCCGATCCACAGCAGATATGTGAGAGGTTCGAAGCGTGGCTTGAACAGCACGTACTGGCCGTAGCGGTCCACGAGATACTGTTCGATCTGTGCATCGCTCTGTCCCGCCGCCATCAGCTGCTGGATCTTGTAGCGCATGTCCTTCGCCAGCGGCGCCTGCGAGTCAGCCAACGACTCGTCCTGGCACTGCAGGCAGCGCAGTCCGGGAAGCAGGGCGCGATACCGCGCCTCCTGTGCCTCCGTCAGCGGGACCTCCGGATAGACGGGCTGCACTTGGGCCTGCGCAGCGGAGGCCATCCACACAGCGCACAGCGCGACGAGAGCAGCCGCGAGCAGACTGCCGCGCATCAGCTCCTGGCCTCGAGGATCGGCTTTATGTGTTCGCGCCAGTCGGCCATCGTCAAGGGGCCGATGTGCTTGTAGCGGATGACGCCCTGCGCGTCGAGCACGAAGGTCTCTGGAGCGCCGTACACGCCCCAGTTCATGCCCATCGTGCCCTCCGGATCCAGCAGGATGAGCGAATACGGGTTTCCGTGGTCATCCAGATCGCGCCTTACCGCGCTGTCCGTATCCTTGTAGTCGACGCCGATGATGGACACGTGGTCGGCCCGCGCAAGGTCCATGAGCAGCGGGTGCTCCACCTTGCAGGCCACGCACCAGCTGGCGAAGAAGTTGATGATGCGTGGCTGCCCGACCAAGTCCGCCTGCGTGTAGCGCGCAGGCGTGCCGCTCAGCGTGGAGACGTCAAAGGCCGGCGCTGCCTTGCCGATCAACGGCGACGGCACCGTCTCCGGGTGGACGTACAGCAGCGCGTAGGCGAACAGCGCCCCCAGCGCGAACACCACGACCAGCGGCACGAAGTACCGATAACGCATGACGCCCGGCGTTGCCGGCCTACGCGCCGACCGGCTGCGCGGCCGCGCCGTCGGGGCCCGGCACGCGCGCACGCCGCGCCACGCGCGCCAGTCGGTAACGCTTGTCGGTGGCCGCCAGCCCGCCACCGATGAACATCAGCAGGCCGCCGTACCAGATCTCGCGGATCATGGGCTTGAAGTACATCCGCATGCCCCAGGCACCGCCGTCGAACTTGTCGCCCAGCGACACGTAGAGATCACGCAATACGCCGACCTTGACCGAAGCGATGGTCTGCGTCTCCTGCGCCGCCGGATAGAAGCGGGTCTCCGGATGCAGCACGGCGACTTGCCGCCCGTCCTTGGTGATGTAGACGGTGCCGCGCTCCGCCGAATAGTTCGGTCCTTCCGCGTGGTGCACGCCGGACAGCGTGAACTGGTATCCCGCCATCGTGACCGGCGTGTCGGGATTCATCCGCACGTCGCGTTCGACGCTGAAGTTGGTAGTGAACGCCACGCCCAGAATCCACACGCCCAATCCGACGTGC
>DASVGQ010000178.1:0-3646 GCA_036379455.1 Nevskiaceae bacterium | reverse complement strand
CTGCAGGACGCGCACGCCCGCGCTCAGGCCTCCGGTCGCATCGCGGGAAACAGCAGCACGTCGCGGATCGACGCCGCGTCGGTCAAGAACATGACGAGCCGATCGATGCCGATGCCGACACCGGTGGTCGGCGGCATGCCGTACTCGAGTGCGCGCACGTAGTCCGCGTCGTAGAACATCGCCTCGTCGTCGCCTGCGCTCTTCGCCGCCGCCTGTTCATGGAAACGCCGTGCCTGATCCTCGGGGTCGTTGAGCTCGGAAAAGCCGTTCGCCACCTCGCGGCCGCCGATGAAGAACTCGAAGCGGTCCGTCACCTCCGGATCGTCGTCGTTGCGGCGCGCCAGCGGCGAGATCTCCGTCGGATACTCGGTGACGAAAGTCGGGTCGTGGAGGCTCGCCTCGACGCTCTGCTCGAAGAATTCCGCGAGCAGCTTTCCCGCTCCCGCCCCGTCGGGCACGTGTCCGCCGCGCTTGCGCAACGCCGCGGCCAGATACTCGCGGTCGCGGAGCCGGCCGCGGTCCAGCTGCGGGTTCGCTGCTACCACGGCCGCAGCCATCGTCACCCGGGCGAAGGGCTTGTCCAGATCGTAGTCACGCCCCTGATAGCTGAGCGCTGTCCGCCCCAGCACCGCCAGCGCACAGTCGCGCACCAGGGTCTCCACCATGTCCATCGCCATCCGGTAGTCGGCATAGGCGCGGTAGAACTCGAGCATGGTGAACTCGGGATTGTGCCGTGTCGACAACCCCTCGTTGCGGAAATTGCGGTTGATTTCGTAGACACGCTCGAAGCCCCCGACCACCAGGCGCTTGAGATAGAGCTCCGGCGCGATGCGCAGATACAGATCGCGGTTCAACGCGTTGTGATGCGTGATGAAAGGCCGCGCCGTGGCGCCTCCGGCCAGCGGCTGCAGCATCGGAGTCTCGACTTCGAGGAAGTCCAGGCTGTCGAGGAAATGCCGGATGAAGCGCACCGTCGCCGCCCGCCGCTGAAAGGTCCGCCGCACGTCGGGATTGACGATGAGATCGACGTATCTCTGCCGGTAGCGGGTCTCGGTATCGGTCAGGCCTGCCCACTTCTCCGGCAGCGGACGCAGCGACTTCGTCAGCAGCCGCAGCGTCTCCACACGCACCGACAGCTCGCCGGTACGCGTCTTCATGAGCGCGCCCGACACGCCGACGATGTCGCCAACGTCCATCGTCTTGAACGCCGCGTAGGGCTCGACTCCCACCGCCTCCTGCTTGATGAACAGCTGGATGCGGCCCGACATGTCCTGCAGCTGGGCGAAGCTCGCCTTGCCCATCACGCGTTTGGCCAGCAGGCGGCCAGCCAGCGCGAAACGCGCGTCCATGGCGGACAGCGTGTCCGCCGGCAGTGCGCCGTAGCTGCCGTGCAGATGGTCCGCGAGCGTGTCACGACGAAAGTCGTTGGGAAACGCGTTGCCGGCGGTGCGAAGCCGTGCAAGCTTTTCGCGCCGCCCGGCGATGATGCGGTTCTCGTCCTGCGCAGTCTCGTCATCTCGTGGGTCAGCGCTCATGCGAGCTTGACCGCCATTTCCAGCCCACCGTCGAAGGGCAGCGTCTGCGTGGTGTAGCCGTGCTCCGCGAGATACGCGAAGAAGGTCGCGTAGTGCTCGCGGGCGCGCGCCGTGTTGTCAGCCACGATGACCGCTCCACGCCGAAGGTGTGGTGCAACGGCGTGCATGACCGGCATCACCATCGGCGCCCAGATATCCATCAGCAGGAAATCGATCGACGCGGGTATCGCTTTCAAGGTCTCCCGGAGATCGCCTTCGCGCAGGTCGATCTGCTCCGTCAACCCCGCCTCCGCGAAGTGGCGGCGCGCCATGGCCGCCTTCTCCGCCTCGTACTCGGTGCCGATCACGACGCCTCCCCCGTTGTCGCGCACCGCGGCTGCCAAATACAGCGTGGAAACGCCCCACGAGGTCCCCGCCTCGACGATCGTCCGCGCGCCCGTGGCGCGGCACAGCCGGTAGCAGAACTCCGCCTTGTCGCGGTCCAGCGCGACCAGCTTGTCCTTCCAGAACGGCCGATCCGCCAGCATGTCATCGACCGATGGCGTACCCGCGGCCACCGATGCGCCGCCGGCCCCGGTGGTGTGGCGCTTCAACTCAGTCCCTTGATCGATCGACCGCGCGTGCAGGCGGTCGAGGAGCGCGCACAGGCGCGCATCGTCAGCGATACTGTTCATGGAATCCCTCTCGTTGGATCGGTGCGCACGGCTCGACGTGCGCCCTGCCGCGGTCACAATCCCTGCTTCAGGCTGGCTTCGAGATAGGGGTCGAGGTAACCGTCAAGCACGCGCTGGGTGTCCGAGATCTCGACGCCCGTACGCAGGTCCTTGATACGGGATTGATCCAGCACGTACGAGCGGATCTGGTGCCCCCACTCGATGTCGCTCTTGGAATCCTCGATCCGCTGCTTCTCGGCGTTGCGCTTGTCCAGCTCGCGCTGATAGAGCTTTGCGCGCAGCATCTTCATGGCCTGGTCGCGGTTGGCGTGCTGGCTGCGCTGCGTCTGGCAGCTCACGACGATGCCCGACGGTTCGTGCGTGATACGGATCGCGGATTCCGTCTTGTTGACGTGCTGCCCGCCGGCGCCCGACGAACGGTAGGTGTCCACGTGCAGGTCAGCCGGGTTAATCTCGATGTCGATCGAATCGTCCACCTCGGGTGACACGAACACGCCCGCGAAGGACGTATGGCGCCGGTTCCCCGAGTCGAATGGCGATTTCCGCACCAGCCGGTGCACGCCTGTCTCCGTCCGCAGCCAGCCGTAGGCGTAGGCGCCCTGCACCGAGATGGTCGCGGACTTGATCCCCGCCACCTCACCGTCTGAACGTTCCAGCAGTTCGACCTTGAATCCCTTGCCGTCGGCCCAGTGCAGGTACATGCGCAGCAGCATGCCCGCCCAGTCCTGCGCCTCGGTGCCGCCGGAGCCCGCCTGCACGTCGAGATAGGCGTTGGACGGATCCGACTCACGCGCGAACATGCGGTGGAATTCAAGCTGCGCGGCGACCTGCTCGAAGCTCTTGACGTCGCGGGCAACTTCCGCGGCGGTCGCCTCGTCGCCCTCGGACGCGGCAAGCTCCAGCAGCTCCTGCGCATCCCGCAAACCCTTGTCCGCCCGATCCAGCGGCAGCACGGTGTCTTCGAGCTGCGCCCGTTCGCGCCCGAGCGCCTGCGCGCGCGCCGGCTCGCTCCACACTTCACCGCCACCCAGCTCGGCGACTACCTCGGCCAGGCGGTCGCGCTTGGCATCGTAGTCAAAGATAGCCCCGCAGCGCGCCAAAACGCGCCTGCAGGGCCTTGATTCCATTCTCGGTTGCGGTGGTGTCCATGACGCCATCCGGGCTGCAGCGGGTCGCGTAGTATAAACATCGCGCGCCAGCCACCAGCGCGGCTTGGGCGCACACGGGCAGGCAACATTCAGGAGGCGTTCACAGCGAGGTCCTAGAGTCGCGGGGCGGCTGCCCGAGAACCGGTATGCGCGAGGAAAGGTTGTGGCGCTTGGACGCATGAAAGGCCGCGTGGTCGCACTGCTGGTAGCAAGCTGCGCAGCCGTCGCGGCTGGCGCGGCACGGGCGGCACCCGAGACGGCACATCCGCAAGCCACGCGTCCGCACCCA
>DASVGQ010000177.1:0-2629 GCA_036379455.1 Nevskiaceae bacterium | reverse complement strand
ACTGCAAAGCCTCCCGTCCGACGCCCGCGGCCTCAAACCCGGCGTGACCATCGACAGCCTGCTCAACGAAGCCCGCGCCGTCAGGGATAATGACGCCGCTGCCGAACGCCCAAAAGCTCGCGCCGCACTCTGCGCCACCTTCACCCGACGTCCCGCTACCCAAGCCGCCTGAACCTCACATCGCGACACCTTCAGACTCATCTCCACTTTGGAAAAGACTGCGTCAGCGGAACCCCCGGGGTCCACCCGACATACCGTGGCGGAAGGTGGAACTGAAGGTATCTGCGATCCTGTGCGTCGGCGCATGCCGCTCAACGCGGCTCTCGCATCCGCTGCCGGCGGCGCCCACCGACCGCAGTCGGAGACAGTTCCCCTGCGCCGGCAAGCGCGCCTTCGAGCTTCCCGGGGACTTCCGTCCTTTTGCGCTGGCATGTGGCAGGCAGGGAGGCTCGCTCCGCCGCATCTGGCACGATCAGAGGCGCTCGGACCGATCCGCGACGCGCGCGACTGGCGTGACCGAAGCTTCCTGCGGGCGTGTGTCGTGCCACTTCCTGAGCGCGCTTTCTAGTGCGTCGATGCTCCTCTCCCACGGTTGGTCGCGGCCGCGCCGGAACAGGCGCATCGACGGATACCAGGGGCTGCGCCCGTCGGCGCCGCGCCAGCGCCAGTTCGGTGCACTGTCGAGCATAACCCACACCGCCTTCCCGAGCGCGCCGGCAAGGTGGGCGATGCTGGTATCGATGGTGACCACGAGGTCAAGCTGCTCGATGGCCGCGGCGGTCTCGGCCAGATCGTCCAGCCACAAGGAACAATCCGTCATGTTCTCCATCGCGTTGTCCGCGATGCGCCGGCTTTGCGCGCCGATCTGCAGCGAGCACCAGGCGATGTCCTGGAGCTCGAACAGCGGGCGGAGCGCATCGAAGGGCAGATGGTTCGTGCGTCCGTCCCACACGATCCCGACGCGCGGGTGCGGCAGGCGCGCCAGCCGCTGGCGCCACGTTTCGGCCGCGGCTGCGGGCGCGTGCAGGTAGTCCACCGCCAGTGGCAGCTGATCTGACGCCAGCGCCAGGCGCTCGGGCAGGCTCATGAGCGGCACGATGTAGTCCAGCCGTTCAGCCGTAGACAGCAGGTCCGGGCGGCCGGGCCGGTCGACGAGCTCCACGTCCGGCAGGCTTTCCGCGAACAGGCGTCGGAGCGTGTGCGGCGTCTCCAGTACGATCCGCGCACCGCGCTTCTGCAGTTCGTGCACCAGCGGCAGGAACTGGATGGCGTCACCGAGGCCCTGTTCCGCCCAGACGAGCACGGTGCGGCCCTTCAGCGGTTGTCCGCGCCACGGTGACACCGGCACGCGCTTGACCGGCTCCGGGCATTCGGGCCACTGCCAGCGCCACTCGTATTCGCGCCAGCCGTTCTTCCAGTCGCCCTGCGCCAGCAGCGCGAGCGCAAGGTTCCAGTGCGCGAGCGCATAGCGCGGCGCCAGCCACGTCGCCATGCGGTGACAGGAGATGGCCTCCCGCACGAAGTACGCATCGCTCAGCACCTTGCCGAGCGTGGTCAGCACGCGCTCCAGATGCTCCACGCCGTGGGGTTCGCCGTTCGGCAGCGGCTCGGCGGCGAGCGCAAGCCGGTCGCCGGTGCGGGCCGCCAGCTGCCTGATCAGCGAATCGACGGCCGGATGGATACGCCCGGCGAGCCGCAGCGCCTGCGCCAGGTACGGCGCCGCGTCGCGCGGCCTGCCGAGCCACGCGAGACAGTGGCCCGCGTTGGCCCGCGCCGGGAAGTTCAGTGGATCCTGCTTCAGCACGGCGCGGAAGATGTCCACGGCGAGCGCACGCTCGCCAGCCTGGTCCAATGCATTGCCGTAACCGATGAGTGCAGCGAGCGAAGCGTCTCGATCACCCGCGCGCCGCAGGGCCGCGCTCCATACGGGATAGGCTTCCCACAGCTGCGGCTGCAGGCGGATGGCAGCCTGCACCAGCGTCGCGGCGCGCCGATGATCGCCGCTGGTGCCGGCGATCAGGCCGAGGCGATACAGACAGGTCGCAGTAAACCCCGGCTGATCGACCAGCGCCTGGTAGAGCGTCCTTGCGCCGGCAAGGTCGCCGCTTTCCGACAGCCGATGCGCCTCCGCGAGGGAGCGCTGGGCTGCGGCATCGGCGTGAACGATGGTCGTTGACATGCGAAAGCGTCGGCTGTCCGGAGTGCGAAAAGATCATAGCGGGCGCCGTGCAGCCGGAGCCGACCGCCCATCGCGCTCAACCGACCGCTCGCGGAGTCCGTGGGAGGAGTTCGCTCGTTTCGCCTGTCCGCTCCGCCTTCGGCACGTTTCTTGCCATTCTCCTTGGATGGTGATTGGCGCGTCTCCCGTGCGCCGGCGTCGGGGTGCCGGCGGGCGCTGTGCCCGAGACCTGGGGCGTTGGCAGCGCCGAGGAGGGTCCACGCACGCGTCCGTCGGCCATCGGCCGTCTGGCGCCGCTGGCGCGGTGGGCGGGCGGCGGGGGTCAAGAGTCGGGACAGGCTGTCGATCACGGTACGAGGAAGCGCGGGCCGCGGGAGGGCGGCGGGGAGCGGGGCATGAACCACGTCTACAGGCTGGTGTGGGACGCATCGCGGCACACGTGGGTAGCGG
>DASVGQ010000176.1:0-14294 GCA_036379455.1 Nevskiaceae bacterium | reverse complement strand
ACGTCGACCAAGGGGCGCCTGACCGGCACGCGATGGATATCTATCCCTTGTTGCGTGCCGTCCTGTTCTGCATGGACGCGGAACGTTCGCACCGGCTGGCGATGGCGGGCATGGCGCGCGCGCCACGGCTGTTCGGATGCGCCGGCGGGCGCGCCGTGGACGATCCCGCAGACATGATGGGCCTGCATTTTCGCAATCGCATCGGGCTGGCGGCCGGGCTGGACAAGGATGGCGTCGCGATCGAGGCTCTTGATCGCATGGGCTTCGGCTTCATCGAGGTGGGCACCGTCACGCCGCGGGCGCAGCCCGGCAATCCTCGACCACGCATGTTCCGCCTGCCGCGTCACCGTGCGCTCATCAATCGCATGGGCTTCAACAATGCGGGCGTCGATGCGCTGGTGCGACGCATCGAGTCGGCGCGGCGGCACTGTCCGCTGGGCGTGAACATCGGCAAGAACCGCGATACGCCGCTGGATCACGCGCTGGACGATTACCTGCTGTGCCTGCGGCGCGTCTACGGCGTCGCGGACTATGTGGTCGTCAACGTGTCTTCGCCGAACACCGCGGGATTGCGCGATCTTCAACGCGGGTCTCGTTTCCGCGATCTGTTCGGACGCGTCGCGGCGGAGTGTCGGCGGCTCGCCGACGTCCACGGCATGCGGCGGCCGCTGCTGGTCAAGCTGTCTCCGGACCTTCCTGCAGCGGAGCTCCGGGAGACGGCACTCAGGGCACGTGAGCTGGGCGCTGCGGGAGTGATCGTGACGAACACCACGATCACGCGGCCGGGACTGGAAAGTGAACTGATGGCAACGGAACCGGGCGGCTTGTCGGGGCGACCGCTGCGTGCGGCCGCGCTGGCCGCCCTGCGCGAGCTGCGAAGCAGCCTCGGAGCCGAGTTCGCGCTGATCGGGGTTGGCGGCATCATGGGGAGGGATGACGCGCTGGAACGGCGCACGGCGGGGGCGGATCTCATCCAGCTCTACACCGGTCTCGTCTATCGGGGGCCACGGCTGGTGCGGGAGTGCGCACAGGCGCTGGCGGACTTTCCGGATGCGCTGGCGAAATGACGGCGCCGGTTCGCCAGGTTGCCCAAGGACGCTCGGTATTCTTGCGCGCGCGAGGCCTGCGGTTTCATGTTCTCGGCTTCGGCGACGACGCAGCACCGACGCTGTTCGTGCTGCACGGTTGGGGTGACAGCTCCGCCAGCTTCATCCCCTTCGTCCACGCGCTGCTTGCACGCGTCGACGAACCGATGCGGGTGTTTGCGATGGATCATCGCGGCTTTGGCTACAGCGCCCGTGGTTCTGGCGGCTATTACTGGTTTCCGGACTACGTGGCGGATCTGGCCGCGGTGATCGACGGCCTCGTGCCCGGGCAGCGCGTCAAGTTGGTGGGCCACAGCATGGGCGCGCAGATCGCGAGCCTGTATGCGGGTCTGCGTCCGGCGCGCGTAGAGCGGCTGGTCCTGATGGACGGGCTGGCCGTCGCCGACATGCCGCCGAGCGCCACGCCCGCGCGCTACGCACGCTGGCTCGATGCGCTGGCGCAGCCGCCCAGGATGCAAAGTTTTGCGAGCTTCGACGCGCTTGCGGCGCGCATCCGCCGGCGCCAGCCGCACCTCGACGCGCGACAGGCGCTGTTCCTCGCGCGCTGCTGGGCGACTGCTGAGGAAGATGGGCGTGTGACCCTGCTGGCGGATCCCTTGCACCGGATGGACGGCCCGTTGCCCTATCACGCCGCCGACTTCGAGGCGGTCTGGCGGTGCGTCACGGCGCCCACCCTGTTCCTGCTGGCGGAAGCCTCCGCGTTGCGAGGCATGCTCCCCGACGGCGATTACGTGCGTCGTGAGGCCTGCTTCCGGAACCACTCGACGCAGTCGTTGCGCGGCGTGGGTCATCTGATGCACGTGGAAGCACCTGAACGCTGCGCCGAAGCCGTTGCGCGTTTCGTGACGCGGGAGCTCATCGGTGCGCGTTGACGCGGAGCGCTTCGTTGCCACCGTCCAGCGTGCCCTTGTGCCGGTCTACGCCCTGGCGGGAGACGAACCGCTGATCGTGCAGGAATGCCTCGACGCGCTGCGCGCCGCGCTGCGCAAGGCCGGGTACCTGGAGCGGGAACGCCTGGTCGCAGAACGCGATTTTGACTGGAGCGCGCTCGACAATGCGTGCGCGACGGGCTCGCTTTTCAGCGAGCGCCGGGTCGTGGAGCTGCACCTGTCGGCACCGCCGCCGGCGGCCGCGGCGAAGCTGCTCGCCGAGCTGATCGCGGGAGTGACCGCTTCGGTGACGCTCGTCGTCGTCGGCGGTCACCTGGACGCCAGGGCGCGCAAGAGCGCGTGGTACGCGGCCTGCGACCTCCGTGGGATCGTGTGTTACGCGTGGCCTGTGCGCATGGAAGCGTTCCCGGCCTGGCTGCTGTTGCGCCTCCGGGGCGCTGGCCTCACGGCGACCGACGAGGCGGTCGGGCTTTTGGCGGACTATACCGAGGGCAATCTGTTGGCCGCCGCTCAGGAAGTCAGCAAACTGAAGCTGCTGTGTCCTGATGGAAAAGTGGAAGCCGGTACCGTGCTCTCCGGAGTTGCCGACAGCGCGCGTTACCTCGTTTTTGACTGGATTGATCGGCTGCTGACGGGCGATCGGGTAGCGGCTGTCAGGGGCTTGCAACGACTACACGAAGAAGGCACCGCGTTGCCTCCGCTCACGGCGGCGCTCGCCGCCGACCTCCGGCAGCTGTTGGCGCTGTCTGAAGGCAAGGCTGCAGCCGGCGTGTTTGTACGCCGCCGTGCGCGGGTCGCCGCGGCGTCACGACGGGTGACGGCCTCGAGAGTGCGCGGCTGGATCCGCCGGCTTGCGGAGATCGACGTGTTGTCCAAGAGCGGTAGTGACGCCGAGGCGTGGCGAGAGATGGCCGCGTTGGCGCTGGCGGTCGCAGGCGAACGCGGCGCGCTGGCGAGAACGATCATGGCGGCGGCCGACCGCGGCGTGTGACGGGTCATGCACACCGATTCGCGCGCCAGGTGACGGACGGGCTCCGATGCCGCTGAAACATGCTGCGCCAACGCTTGTTGCGACATGGCGCGCCGGTTAGAATGCGCGCGATCTCAAGAGTCCAGAACGGTTGCGGAGTCACGTCCAATGCGGTTGTCCGTCGAACAGACGCGCGAAGTGGTGCAGAAGTATGGCCACGGCGCGGGCGATACCGGTTCACCCGAGGTGCAGGTCGCGTTGTTGTCCAAGCGCATTGACGGCCTCGGTGAGCACTTCAAGGTCCACAAGAAGGACAATCACTCGCGGCGGGGGCTGCTGAAGATGGTCAACCATCGCCGCCAGCTCCTCGAGTACTTGAAGAGAGAAGACGAAGGCCGTTACACGCGGCTTATCGCCGATCTCGGCCTGCGCCGCTAGGCGCACTCGCTGCGCCTTTACGGCGCAGTTTTCATTTGTCTGACTGCCTGTTCCCGTGCGGCACTGAAGCCAGCGGTCCGGTGCGATCCGGCCCGCAGCGGCTCCGTTCGCTGCACGCGTCAGACGCCGGCGCGGATCCTCCGCACGCGTTGCAACCGATGTCACCCCACTGAGCGAAATCATGGTCTATCCCGTTGAGCCTACCCGCCAGACGTTCTCCTATGGCGCCCATACCGTCACTCTGGAGACCGGCGCGGTGGCGCGGCAGGCGAGCGGTGCAGTGCTCGTCAAGGTGGAAGGAACCGTCGTGCTGGTCAGCGCGGTCGCGAGGAAGGAACCTCGCGCGGACATCGATTTCTTCCCGTTGACCGTTGACTATCAGGAACGCTCCTATGCCGGCGGGCGGATTCCCGGCAGCTTCTTCCGTCGCGAGGGGCGGCCGACGGAGAAGGAGACGCTCACTTCGCGCCTCATCGATCGGCCGCTACGACCGTTGTTCCCGAAGGGCTTCTACAACGAGATCCAGATCATCGCGACGGTGCTGTCGCTCAATCCGCAGATCGATTCCGAGATTCCCGCCATGCTCGGTGCGTCGGCGGCCGTGGCGCTGTCCGGGGTGCCCTTCGCGGGCCCCATTGGCGCGGCGCGCGTCGGCTACGTTGACGGCCAGTACGTGCTCAATCCCACGCAGGATCAGCTCGCGAACACCAAGTTGAACCTGGTGGTGGCCGGCACCCATCAGGCCGTGCTGATGGTGGAATCCGAAGCTTCGCAGCTTTCGGAGGAAGTCATGCTCGGCGCGGTGCTGTTCGGCCACGAGCAGATGCAGGCGGCGATCAACGCGATCGATGCGCTGGTGACGGCGGCAGGCAAGCCGAAGTGGGACTGGCAACCGCCCAAGGCAGGGGAGGCGCTCGTCGCGGCGGTCGCGGCGCGGCGCGGCGAGCTGGAAACGGACTACACGATCGCCGACAAACAGGAGCGTCACGACAAGATCGACGTGCTGCGCTCAGCGCTGCTGGACGAGTTGGCTGGCGGCGAGAACCCGCAGTGGAGCGCGCGCGAAGTCGAGAACTGCTTCCACGCGCTCGAGAGTCAGGTTGTGCGTGGGCGCATCCTTGCCGGCCAGCCGCGTATCGATGGCCGCGATCTGCACACGGTGCGGAAGCTCTCCATGGGCGTCGGTATCCTGCCCCGCACGCACGGTTCGGCCGTGTTCACGCGCGGCGAGACGCAGGCCGTGGTGACGACGACGCTCGGTACGGCCAAGGACGCGCAGCTGATCGACGGCATGGACCGCGAGTGGCGCGATCCCTTCCTCCTGCATTACAACTTCCCGCCGTACAGCGTCGGCGAGACGGGGCGGGTTGGCAGCCCGAAGCGACGTGAGATCGGGCACGGGCGGTTGGCCAAGCGCGCCTTGCTCGGCGTGATGCCGGATCTGGAGAAGGAATTCCCGTACGTGGTCCGCGTCGTATCGGAGATCACGGAGTCGAACGGATCGTCGTCGATGGCGACGGTGTGCGGCACGACGCTGTCCCTGATGGACGCCGGCGTGCCGATCAAGGCGCCGGTGGCCGGCATCGCGATGGGTCTCATCCTCGACGGCGATCGGCACGCGATCCTCACCGACATCCTCGGCGACGAGGACCATCTCGGCGACATGGATTTCAAGGTCGCCGGAACACGCGAAGGCGTGACCGCGCTGCAGATGGACATCAAGGTCACCGGCATTACTGGGGACATCATGCGCGAGGCGCTGGCCGCGGCACACGACGCGCGGCAGTACATCCTCGGTGAGATGACGAAGGTGATCGCCAAGCCGCGGACCGAGATGTCCGAGTACGCGCCGCGCATCACCACCATCAAGATCAATCCGGACAAGATCCGTGACGTGATCGGCAAGGGCGGCGTGACGATCCGTGCGATCACGGAAGAGACCGGGACGACCATCGACATCGACGACGATGGCACCATCAAGATCGCCGCCGTCGACGGCGATGCGGCGAAGAAGGCCATCTCGCGCATTGAATCCCTGACGAAGGACGTCGAGGTCGGTGAGATCTACGAAGGCAAGGTGGCGCGCATCATGGATTTCGGCGCCTTCGTGACCATCCTCCCGGGCAAGGACGGCCTCGTGCATATTTCACAGATCTCCGACAAACGCGTGGCCAGCGTCGCCGACGAGTTGTCCGAAGGGCAGATCGTCAAGGTCAAGGTGCTGGAAGTGGACAAGCAGGGCCGCATCCGGCTGTCCATGAAGGCGGTAGCAGAGACGGCCTGAAGAGCGAAGTCGGCCGCCCTTCGCTCCCGCGTGTTCCGCGGGAGCGGGAGCGCGCGGCGCTCAGTTGAGCGTGTCGTCCTCTTGTGCGGCGCGAAGCCGCGCTTGGTGCTGTTCTTTGGCGCAAGCGGCTACGGCTGGCACCTGCGTGTCGCCGGATGACGCTTGCGGGTTGCGCGTCGCCTTGGCAATTGCACGTTGCGCGCGCTTCCGGGCGGGGCGTAAGTTGCCTCGAACGGCTTGGGATGCGACGAGGAGGACGACGTGAGCGTGGATCCGGTGATCGCCGGCCTGGGCGGCGACATGGCAGCGTGGCGACACGACATCCACCGGCACCCGGAAGTCGGCTTCAAGGAGCATCGCACCGCGGACAAGGTGGCCGGGCTGCTGAGGGAGTTTGGCGTCGAGGTACACGCCGGATTCGGCGGAACCACGGCGGTGATCGGTACGCTGCGGGGCGCGCGGCAAGGCACGCTGACGGTCGGTCTGCGCGCCGACATGGACGCGCTGCCGCTGCAGGAGAAGTCCGACGCCGTCTACCGTTCGGTCAATGAGGGTGTGGCACACAGCTGCGGCCACGACGGCCATACCAGCATGCTGCTGGGGACCGCGCGCTACCTTGCAGAACATCGCGATTTCGCGGGCACGGTTCGTTTCATCTTCCAGCCGGCGGAGGAGACACTGCGGGGTGGCGCCGAGCTCGTGCGTCACGGGCTGTTCGAGGAGTTTCCCTGCGACGAGATCTACGCGTTGCACAACGCCAATGTCGTGCCCTTCGGCAAGGTTGGCGTGTACAACGGCGCGTTGCTGGCGGCGAACGACCTGTTTCGGATCCGGATTCGCGGCGTGGGCAGCCACGGCGCGGAGCCGCAGCGCGCGGTGGATCCCGTGATGATCGGCGCGCAGCTCGTACAGGGGCTGCAGACCGTCGTCAGCCGCAACGTCGATCCGGCGCGGCGCGCAGTGCTGAGCGTATGCCAGTTCCACGCAGGCACTGCCATCAACGTGATCCCCGAGTCAGCGGAACTGGAGGGCACGATCCGCACGATGGACAAGGATGTGCAGAGGCTGGTGCTCGAACGCGTGCAGACCATCTGCCGTGGAACCGCGGCGACGTACGGATGCGAGATCGAGTTCGAGCACCTGCTGTCGGCGCCCGCGACCTTCAATCATGCGGAACAGACCGAAGTGGTCCGCCAAGCCGCCGGCCGGGTGGTAGGCCCCGAGAATGTCGTCGTGGCACCGCAGCTGATGAACTCCGAGGATTTCGCCGCGATGCTGGAACAGCGCCCGGGCTCTTATTTTCTGCTGGGCCACGACGGGCTGACCTGCCACAACCCGGCATTCGACTTCGATGACCGCCTGCTGCCGGTAGGCGTGGAGGTGTTCGTGGAGATCGTGCGCCAGCGCCTCGCCTGAAGCCGCGCGCCGGCGATCGCCACGTACGGTGCCGCAGCGTTCCGGCGTGAATGCGCGACCGTGAAGCCTGTGCAGGCGAGCTTGGGCGGGGAGCGCCAGAAACGTGTGCTGCGAGCCGCCCCGTGCGCGGCCCGCGGGCGGCGCGCTTCTTGACGACGGTTTCCGAACGGGATTCGCGGGATGCCTAGATGCCTCGTTCGGGCTCGCCGCGGTCCGCCTTCGGCGCCTGGCCGTGGTCCTGCGAGCTCGGCGTGCCATAGGTCTCGGCGGCGGGGTTGCTGCCGTAGGTCGGCGTCTGCGCGAATTCGGGCGGCGGGTTCCACATCGTCGCCACATAGAACACGACCCACGCGAGGACGAACATGAACAGGACCCATGTCCATGTCGGGATCGGGGAACGCGCCTCAGCGCGCCGTGGATCGAAGGGGTCATCGGTGCTGAAGGCGTCGACCTTGAGGTGCATCACGCCCTTCCGGGTGGTGCGTGGGCGCAGGCCGGCGACAGAGATGCCGGGTCCGTTGCGGACGTTGAACGGGATTTCCTCCACGCCCTCGAGGCCGTTCTCACCGGTCGCGCGTACCGTCAGGCGATGCGGTCCGTCGGACCATCGGCGGGTGTCCAGCGCGACGCGGCTGGGGAGCTCCTGATCGATGACGGGCTCGACCTCGTTGTCGAGGAATATGCGTACGCGTGGTTTGGCCATGCTGGATGACTCCCTCTAGCGGTCCCGACGCAGGATCTCGTACTTCACGTGTCGCGGATCTACTTCGCCCGGCCTGAAGATGAACCAGAACATGGCGACGAAGCAGGCGATCGTGACGGTGCCGCCGAACATGGTGATCGCGATGATCCCCCACAGGGGACCCATCATGATGTTCTGGACCATATCTGAAACCTTCCTGCAGTCGAGAGACTGCTACTTCTGGTTGCGCAATGCCTTCACGTCCTCGGGCGTGACGTGCTTGCCGTGATTGCCCCACGCGGAACGCTCATAGTTCGCGATGTTGGCGATGTCGTCGTCGCTGAACTGGCTGGCGAACGGTGGCATCGCCCCGGCGTATTTCTGCCCGTTGATGACCGTGCCCGAGCGGCCGTGGAGGATCGTGTCGATCTGTGTCTTCGGGTCGGCGTCGTTGACCGCCGCATTGCCCTTGAGCGGCGGGAAGGCGCCCGGGACGCCTTCGCCGCTGTCCTGGTGGCAGGCGGCGCAGGTGCCGTCGAACAACGCCTTGCCCTTGGCTTCATCGAAGGTGTAGCTGCCGGAGCCGGCCTTGCTCGGCAACGATGGCGATGGCGCCGCACCGGCAGCGGCGTTCTCCGCCGCCTTGGCTTTGGTTTCCGTGGTCGCCCCGAGCTTCTTGCCCGCGCGGATATCGGCTACCTCGGCGGGCGTCACTTCCTTGCCGTGGTTGCCCCACGAAGTGCGTTCGTAGTTGGCGATGTTGGCGATGTCGACGTCGTTGAATTGGTCGCCAAACGGCGGCATTGCACCGCTCCATTTCTTGCCGTCGATGACCGTGCCGTGCCGCCCGTGCAGGATGGTATCGATCTGCGTGGTCGGATCCGCGCCGTTGACGGCCGCGTTGCCTTTCAGCGGCGGAAAGGCGGACGGGATGCCTTCACCGCTGTCTTGGTGGCAGGCGGCGCAGGTGCTGTCGAACAGCGACTGTCCCTTCTTTGCGTCGAAGGTGTAGCCACTCTCCGTGGCCTGCGCGCCTTCCGGCTGGCTCGGCGCGCTGCTGCTCGGGCCGCCCATGCCGGCATTCATCTTGAAGCCTGGAATGGCGGGCTGCTTGAGCGACATCAGGTACGCGACCAGCGCCTTGGCCTCGTGCGTCGGGATGACCTTGCCGTGTTTCGGCGCGAAAGCAGGCGGCAGCGGCACGGCCGTTTCGCCCTCCGGTACGTCGTCGACCACGCGGAACAGGAACCGGAAGTTCGGCATGATCGATTTCGGTGACACCGAGCGCGGATCGTAGAGGTGCATGTACTGCCACACCTCGCCCTGCCGGTTGCCGACGTTCGTCAGATCGGGACCGGTGCGCTCGGAGCCGAGCAGCTCGGGCGTCTGGTAGGCGAAGTCGCCCGGCGCCGAGGGTCGGCCGAAGGAGGCATCTTCCTTGAGCGGGCGCACCTGTTGCGAATGGCAGTAGGAGCAGCCGTTGCCGGCGAACACTTCGCGTCCCTCTGCCTCGAGCGGCGTCAAGGGCTTGACGCCCGGGCCAGCCGGCGTCTGCGACAGGTCGATGGCGGGAATGACCGCGATGAGCAGCACGATGCCGATGTAGATAGCGATCGCGCCACCGAAGATCTTGATCATCTCCTTCATGCTGGGACTCCCGCAGTGTCTTCAGCACCTTGGGCGGGATCCAAGATCGGCGACGTGGTTGCGCCCGCACGTCCCCACGTCATCTGCCAGACGTTCCACGCAAACACCACGTGCGAAAGGAACATGAGGATGCCGCCGACGCCGCGCCACAGGTAATACGGATGCATGTCGACGACCGACTGGATGAAGGGCTTGCCTTCGATCCAGTCGAGGCCCTGCGCCACGCTCCCCCCGATGGACAGCGACACGACATAGATGCCCACGCCGATGGTCGCCAACCAGAAGTGCAGGCCCATGCCGAAGCGCGTGGCGTTCTTGCCGGTGGCCAGCGGCAGCAGGGCGTAGATACCGCCCCAGGCTGCGAAGGCGACGAAGCCGTACATCGTCCAGTGTGAATGGCCTACCGTGAAGCTCGTGAAGTGCCACAGCGCCTGCAGCGAGCGGAAGGCCTCGATGGTGCCCTGCGTGGATCCGCCCAGGTAGCACAGTACGCCGATGAACAGGAAGGCGAGCGGATAGGATTCGATGGTGCCGTGGTAGCGACCGCGCATGGTCAACAGATAATTCGCACTCCCGCCCCAGACCGGGACCAGCATGGCCACGCTGAAGATGATGGCCGTGGTCTGCAGCCACCACGGCAGCGGGCTGAAGAGGAAGTGATGGCCGCCCAGCAGCGGGTAGAACATCAGGTTCGTCCAGAACGCCAGCACGCCCAGCGAATAGGAGTAGATCGGCTTGTTGAGCACCTTCGGGATCGCGTAGTAGAAGATGCCGAGCGCGAAGGGCGTGAACCACATGCCGACCGCGTTGTGCATGAAGTAGCCGGAGATCGCGACCTGTCCGAGGCCGTACTGGTACCACGGCAGCAGTGCGACGATGACGATGACGAGGCCCTGCAGGATGGCGGAACCGGAGTACCAGTTCGACAGGTAGATGTCCTTCGACTTGCGGTGCAGGATCGTGCCGAACAGGTTCCAGCCCGTGACGATCACCGCGATGGCGAACAGCGAACGCACCGGCCACGGCCACTCGCGGTATTCCAGGTCGCCCCAGTTGTAGCCGAGATCGAGCAGGACGGTGCCAGCAATGGCGGCGATGTTGAACAGCCACAGGCCGATCCACGCCAGCTTGGTGCTGTAGAGCTTCGTGCGGCAGCTGCGGACCGCGATGTAGTAGGCGCAGCCGACCAGCGCGATCGTCGCGAAGCCGTAGAAGGTGCCGTTGGTGTGGATCGGGCGCAGGCGCCCGAAGGTCAGATATTCGCTGTCCCAGAAGTTGGGGGCGCCGAACTTGAACGCGATGATGAGGCCGATGGCCGTCGCGAACAGCAGCCAGCACACGGAGCTGACGGTGTAGGCGGTGAAGATGCTGGCCAAGGCCCGGTCGTCCTCCGGGGTGCTCCCTTCCGGCGACGCGAGCGGCGCCGAAGCTACAGCCTGCTGCATGACGTGACTCCTTTCACGCGCCGGCCCCGCGGGCCGAGCGGCACAAGTTGACGACTGTCAGTGGTCCCCGCTGCGGGGGCGTTCGCGGAGGAAACAGCATTTGCAATGGCCTGCAGCTGTTCCCATTCCCCAAGACTCCCACGGTCGCCTCGACGGCGCCGGCGCTCCACTTGCGCTGGTCAGACTACTCCTGCGCGTTTCCTTTCGTCACGAACGCGAATGCCTTCCGTCAAGGTGCGTCGGCCTGAACCCTGCCGCGTACGGTGCGCAAGCGCGCGTATACCGGGCTTTTCCTGAACGGAGACGACGGGTTAAAAAGTTCGCGCGTCCTCTGCGGGCATCGCGTCCTTGCGCGCTGCCGTGCGCCCGTTGCCTTCGCCCGAGCGGCCATCCGGGGACCGCGATGCTCGGGGCGGCGCCTGCGTGGCGACGTGCATCGCGGGCTCCGTGGCATCGATCTCGCCCCCGCCGAGGCATTCCTCACCAGCGTAAAGCACCACGTACTGCCCAGGTACGGCGGCCCGCTGCGGTCGCTCGAAGGCGACGCGCAGACGGCCGTCGCCGCCGTTGGCCAGCGCCGCGGCCTGCAGCGGCTGGCGATGGCGGATGCGCGCTGCCAGGGGGACAGACCGTGGCGGCGGCTGCAACCAGTGGAAGCGCGACACGAGGGCCGCGTGTGCGTACAGCGCCGGGTCGTTGCGGTCCTGCGAGACGATGAGCGCGTTCCGCGCCGGGTCCTTCGCGATGACGTACCACGGCGCCTGCCGCGCGCCGCGCGTGCCGCCGATGGCAAGGCCGCGCCGTTGCCCGAGGGTGTAGCTTGCAAGGCCTTCGTGCGCGCCCAGGATCCTGCCCTCCCGATCCTCGATAGGTCCCGGCCGCGCGGCCAGGTAACGGTCGAGGAATGGCTTCAGGCGCCGTTCACCGATGAAACAGATGCCCGTGGAGTCGGGGCGCGCGTGGTTGGGCAGGCCGGCGCGCCGAGCCAGCTCGCGCACCTCGGGCTTGGTCAGATCGCCGACGGGAAACAGCACCCTGCTGAATCGTGCACGCTCGACGGTGGCGAGGAAGTAGGTCTGATCCTTGTTCTCGTCCCTGGCGCGCAGCAGATGCGGGCCATCGGCAGCCTGCCGGAGCTGCGCGTAGTGCCCGGTCGCCACGACGTCGGCGCCGAGGCGCAGGGCGTAGTCGACGAAAGGGCCGAATTTCACGGCGCGGTTGCACAGCACGTCCGGGTTGGGCGTCAGGCCCGCCGCGTATTCGCGGAGGAAAGGCTCGAACACCGCGTGCTGGTATTCCGCCGAGAAGTCCACCCGGTGCAGCGGAATGCCGAGCTCCTGGCAGACCGCCCGCGCCGACTGGAAGTCTTCCGCGGAGCTGCAGTAGCCCGCCTCGTCCTCGGTCCAGTTGACCATGAACAGGCCCGATACGCGGTAGCCGGCCCGCTGGAGGCGCCACGCGCTGAGCGCCGAATCCACCCCGCCGGAGATCCCCACCACGGCGCGTCGCCCGCCGCCCGGCGGGATGTCGCCGGTGACGGCGCGCCGGGTCGCGGAGCTTCCGGCAGAGGCAATCGAGGCGCTCATTTCAACGGGTCCGAGAATGGTGCGGTACGGACAGTCTACGGATACGCGGCCGACGCTCGCCGGACAAGGCGCGCGGTGGCACCAGGGGAAATTTTCAAGCGCCGTGGATCGTTGGACGTTCACGTTAGGAGGAATCGTGTACGGCGCCTGGGTGGGTTGAATCCCGCGACGCGCCGGTCCGGTGCCGGCCGGAGGCTGCCCGGCAGCTAGCCGCGGGGCGCGGGTACCACACCGAGCGTGCCGCGCGTGGCGAGCCGCCAGCTGCCGGTGGCGTCCGGCTGACCCATCGTCTTGAGCAGATCAAGCGCGGCCGGCGACGCGTCCTTGCGCGGCTTGAACCGCAGGTCCACCTCATATGCGCCGCTGTCGGCGATCGACACCGTGCCGTGGGTATCCACCGGGCCGGACGGCGTGGTCACGCGGATCTCCACGTGGTGGGCGGCGGGCATGGAGGCCCGCGCCTGCAGGTTTCCGAGCTCGATGGGCTGGCTTCCAGCGGCCCATCGCAGGCTGCGCACGCTGGCCTGCGCCGCGAGCGCCTCGACGCCACGGCCGGTGACCGTCGCGCGCTCGATATGCAGGTGCAGCAGGCCGTCCAACGGCGCGAATCCATAGCCCGCGTCCTCGAGGAGCGGCTTGAGCGGCGAGTCGAGCGTCAATCCGGCCGCGCGCAGCGTGTGAGGCGTGAACTGGATCCCGCCGCGGACCCTGGGCTCGCCGCTGGAATCGACGCGGAACGCCAGGCGACCGGCGGCCAGCCACCACGGCTGCAGCGTCCAGCGCAGATCGCCCGTGATCTCTCGTGCGCCGCTGCGCAGCGACGCGAGCTGTCCATGCGACACGGTTCCCGTGACGCCGTATGGCCGCAGTGACGATGTCTGCGGCAGCAGCCACGCCACGGCGTCGGCCGCCGGCATGTGGGTGAACGCCGCGATGAGAAACACGATCACTGCCGCCGGCGCGAGCCAGCGCCACCGCACGGACACGGCGTGCGCCAAGGGGGCGGGGATCTTCACGCCGGGCGCAGCGTCACGCGGGCTTCGACGTGGCCCGCGTCGTCGCGTCGGCTGAGGTCGAGGGCGTCGACGACCACGCCGTGCTCGGCCTGCAGTGCCTGCACCCAGCGCATAAGCGCATCGAAGGACACGCGGTCAAACCAGACGCGTACCTTGTCCTGCCCGTCGGGCTGCAAGCGGCTGGGCGGCGCGAGTCCGGCGACGCCGCGGCTCGCGCGGTCCACGGCCGTAAGCAGCGATTGGCCGCCGATGGGCCTTGCGCCGGAGCCCCCACGCGCCTGCGGCGCGGTTGCGGCCAGCCGGGCGATCTGCGTCGCGGTGCTGCGTGCGGCATCCAGCCGCGCGGCGGCGTCTGCGCGTGCGCGCGCCACGGGCTGCCACGCCACCAGGTAGACCAGTGCCAGCACCACTACCACTCCCGCGATCAGCAGCACCTGTCGTTCACGCGGCTGCAGCATCGCGTAGCGCGCGCGCACGCGCTGCCAGCCGGCGGCGAGGCGTGCGCTGATGCGGCCCGCGCGCGTCATCCGGCGGTCACCCGGATCACGGCGCGCATGCGATTGCCGTTGGCGCCCGCGTCCTGCACTTCCATGCGCGCTGACGGATGGCTCGCGAACCACGTCCGCAGCCGATCAAGCGCCTGCAGGTCGTCGCCGCTGACCGTGGCGTAGAGCGCGTGATCGCGGAACTGCAGCTCCTGTACGGTCATTCCATGAATCGCGGCCAGTGCGCCTGCGGTCTGCTGCAGCAGCGGCAGGACCCGTCCGGTGGCCGCCTGCGCGTCGCCGGCGCGCGCGGCGACCTGGCGAATCGC
>DASVGQ010000175.1:0-31717 GCA_036379455.1 Nevskiaceae bacterium | reverse complement strand
CGATCAGAATGAAACGCCGACTACGATCGGTTGAAACGTCGGCTACGTTCCTCTGAAACCCCGACTACGATCCCCTGAAATCACCGGCTACGATCGCGTGAAATACGCAACTTGAGGGCTTTGACGCGCTCCAGCAACCCCGGTAGTGGCGCTCCAGCGTCGCCCTGGACGGGTGCCCCAACAGCCGCCCGTCGTCGATCTCCGAGCCGGTCTTGGCCCGCAGGCCGTAGAAGGTAAGACGCTCCATGCCACGCGCCGCTACCTGCACTATCAAGTGTTGCCATGTGGTCTGGAAGCCGCTCGACGCGTAGCGCTGGCCGTCGGCCTTGCGGATGAGAACCATCGACGGGGGACCACGCAGCCGCACGCGCGCAGCGTGCGCTTGCGAAAACGGCGCGCCCATCAACGACACGGCGGCCCAACCTGAACCGCAACCGCCGCGAACGTACGATATCTGACGGAGGACACGGTCATGCGATGGTTATTTCTCGGCGCGGGCGCTCTCGGCGGCTTCTATGGCGGGCGGCTGCTGGAAGCCGGCGAAGACGTCACGTTCCTGGTGCATGCGCGCCGACGCGCGCAGCTGCGCGCCACCGGGCTGGTCGTCGAAGGCCCGGCCGGCACCTTCCACGCGGCGCAGCCGCATTGCGTTGAAGCAGGCGCGCCAGGCGCGGACTACGACGTCGTGGTACTCGGCTGCAAGGCCTATGACCTGGCCTCCGCCATGGACGACATCGCCCCCGCGGTGGGCGCGGATACCGTCATCGTTTCGCTGCTCAACGGCCTCGATCACATCGATGCGCTGACCACGCGATTCGGCAGGCCGCGGGTGCTGGGCGGCGTGTGCCAGGTTTCTGCCGCCCTCGACGGCGAGGGCCACATCCACCAGTTCAGCCCTTTCGATCGCCTCGTCTACGGCGAACTGGACGGCGCTCTTTCGGCGCGCGTGCGGTCGATCGCTGCCGCCTTCGGCAAGACCAAGTGCACGGTGCATGCGAGTTCCACCATCCTCCAGGACATGTGGGACAAGTGGATCATGATCGCGGCGATGGCGGGCTCCACATGCCTTCTGCGGGGCGCCGTCTGCGACATCGTGGCGGCGGGCGCCGCGCCGGTCGTGACGGGGATGCTGGACGAGGGCGCTGCCATTGCCACCGCCAACGGCTTTCCCCCTTCGGCCGAACACCTCTCCCGCACGCGAGCGTTCCTGACGAAGGCGGACTCGCCGCTCATGGCGTCGATGCTGCGTGACGTGGAACGCGGAGCACGCACGGAAGGCGCGCACATCCTCGACGGGCTCCTGGCCCGATCGCCGCGCGGCGCGCCGGAGCCCCGCTTCCTCGCGGTTGCCGCGGCCTGCCTGCGGACCTACGAAGCGCGGCGCAGTCGGGAGGCCGGAGCGGATCACGGCAAGGCCGGATAACGGACACCGGCCCGCGCGGCCGCCAACGAGGCCGTCGACCAGATTGTGGTCAGGCCGTCGATCGCTGACCGCAGGACCGCACACATGCCCGCGTGGAATCTCCACGATCTCGGCGCGCTGCATCTTTGCTGAACCGCTTCCGGGTGGTGCATCGCGCGCCAGAACGGTAGAAGCTGCGCGGCATGGCCATGGAACTCTACGGACACCGTCTATCGCAGCCGAGCCGCGCGGTGGAGATCCTGCTGCGCGAACTCTCTATCCCCTACGCGTGGCGCGAGGTCGACTTCACGGGCGGCGGTACGCGTACCGCGCAGTACCTCGGCGAAGTGACTCCGCTGGGAACCGTCCCCGCGCTGATCGTCACCGAGCTGGGTCCCGGAGCCCCATCGATCGTTGCACGGTTCGCGGAAAGTCACGCCATCATGCGGTACCTGTGTCGTCGCAGCGCAAGAACGCAGGCGGCAGACGACTGGTACCCGGGAGACCATGATCCGCTGCGCGCGGCGCTCATCGACCAGTGGCTCGACTGGCACCACAACAACATCCGCCGCTACGACATGTTCCACCACCTAGTCAACCTCCACCGAACGCTGCCTCTGCTCAAGCGCGAAATCCACGAGATCGAGCTGCTGCCGCGTCAGCACATGCTGCGCCGCGCCCTCGCCGTCCTCGATCGTCACCTGGGTGCCGCGGGCAACACCCCGACCTTGACGGGCGACGACCGTTGCAGCATCGCCGATCTGGCTATCAGCTGCGAGCTCTATCAGATCGCCGCCGTCGGCTACCGATTCGAGACCTTTCGCAGCGTGCGGCGCTGGCTGGATGCGATGTCGGCACGGCCGGTGTTTCGGGCCGTGTCCGCCGACATCACCGCGCTTGGAAAGACCATCGGTGAGCAAGAAGGCAAGTACCTGGCGCTGGAGTCAGCGTTGATGTGAAGCACCGGGCGACCGACGCCGCAGAGGCACTGCACCGTATCGCGCGGGAAGATTCCGGCACGGATCGACGCTGCTCCAACCTCTCAGCGGTGCTGGTGACGTAGCGTGTGAGCAACATGCCGCGAAACCACGGCTACAGGCTTCATCGCAGAAACGCGTGACGTCACCGGCACGACGACCGCCGTTAGCCGCGGCACAAGACCGGCACGGCCCTGTCAGGGACCGAAGGCCGGAGAAAGCGATCACGCCCGCCGTCGTTTGCGATCTTTGCGCCAATGACGAGCGAGACCGATGGGCCGGAAGCGAGCCATTCGAGATGAATGTCGAACGGCTGGGCCAACTCGGACAACGTCAGGTCCTCCTTGAGAGCCGCCAACGGCACCTTGGCCTTGAACGCCACCCAATCATCCCGCCGTGGCCTTCTGTCCATGAACGAGCTTCTGTGTCGAAGCCATCGTGCCTCGCGTGCAGACCGTCCTTCCACTTGTTCCGCCGCCTGGATTTGTGAGACCACTTCAGCCACCGCTGGATTCGCGCCAGCCAAGCGCCATGTCCAACGCCGTCAGCGTCAATTCCTGGGGCATCGCCGCAGTTGCAGCGCGCGAGTGGCCGCCTGTCGACGAAACGCCCCTGCACCCCAGCATCCACAAAGGCGGCGGCGAGAACCTTTACCGACGGCATGACTCCAAGCGCCGGAGGACAGCTGACGCGGAGCGCAACGGGTCGTACGGCAGGTTCGATCTGCCGACCGCTCAGAGCAGCGTCGCGCAATGCACAACGGCTCGCGCGAGCGAAGCAACAAGTCAGGTTTCGCAAGAGTCCGACAACCAGAGGAGATACACGCACCATGTCCAGCCAGAAGAGCGGCAACTCGGGCCCCGGTCCGCGTGCAGGCGCCTCCGAAAGCCAGCCGCGCTCCATGACGCGAAGAAAGCTCCTCGTGGGATCGGCCATCGCCGGGGCCGCGGCGGTCGCAGGCTTCGCTCCGCGGCTGTTCGCGGCCGAAGCCGGCGGGCACGTCACCGGCGGCACCGATCTTTCGCGCGAAATCCGCCTCGGCTACATCACGCCGCGATCGGGCAGCCTGGGGCAGTTCGGCCAGACGGATCCGTACATGCTGGAGCTGGTACGCAAACTCTTCGCGGGCGGCGTCGTGCTAGGTGGCGAGAAGTACGACATAAAAATCCTCGACCGGGACAGCCAGTCCAGCGCGTCGCGTGCCACGCAGCTTGCCGACGAGCTCATCACCAAGCACAAGGTCCATCTGATGCTGAGCACGCCGGGGGCGCAGACCGTCAACCCGATCTCGGACGTGTTCGAAGCGGCGCACGTCCCGAGCATCGGTACGGACTGCCCGCTGGAGTCGTTCTTCTTCGGGCGCGGCGGCAAGGTCGGCAGCTCCAATGGCTTCGCATGGACCTTCGACTACAGCCCGGACAATGCGCAGTTCGGCGCGGTCTACATCGCCATGTGGAACGGGATGAAGACCAACCGCAAGGTCGGCGTCATGTATCCGAATGACGCGGACGGCGCGGCGTTTCGCGATCACCTCGCGCCCATCCTGGAAAAGGGCGGCTACAAGATCATCGATCCGGGCCCCTACCAGGACGGCACGACGGACTACGCGACGCAGATCGGCCTGTTCAATCGTGAGGACTGCCAGATCTTCAACAGCATCCCGCTGCCCGCTGATTTCAACGCGATGTGGCGTCAGGCGGCGGAGCTGCACTACGCACAGAAGGTCATCGTCGCGCAGATCGCCAAGGACTGCCTGTTCGCAACCCAGGTCACGCCGCTCGGCCGGCTCGGCTACAACCTCGCGACGGCCACGCTGTGGACGCCTGCGTTTCCCTATACCTCGCCGCTCACGGGTTTGACCCCGCGCCAGTACGCGGATGGCTACGAGAAGGCCAGCGGCAAGCAGTGGACGCAGCAGATGGGCGCATCCCTTTCGCTGTTCGAAGTGGCGAAGGCCGTCCTTGAACGGGCGAAGGACCCGACCGATCACGCGGCGATCAGGGATGTGGTTCCCACGCTGAAGATGACGACGACCATCGGTCCGATGGACTTCACGAAGGGACCCTACCCGAGCACGGCAACGACGCCGCAGATCGGCGGACAGTGGGTCAAGGCGCCGGCCTCGTCGAAGTTCCCGCTCGACCTGCTGATCGTCAACAACGACCAGGATCGGAAGGTCCCACTGCAGCGCAAGCTGCAGCCCTACAACCTGCACCTATGAGCTCAGGCCCCGTGCGCAGTCGCGTGGAACACGAATCCTGTCGACGGCGACCGGCCGCCGGGATTTCCGGCCGACCCTGCGCGGGGCAAATCTCCGGCGAGAAGCCCTGCGCGGCGGACGAAGGAAGTTCGCTTCGAAACCGCTGCGGCGACGGACTGCCAAGAACGCATTTCCGATAACCAGCGTCCCGCCGAGAGCGGAACGCGTTGTCGGCGGAAGTACCCATACCGAGTCGGAGGAGACTCATGAAAGAGACGGACATGCACGCGGACGTTCTCGACGTCCGGATATCGCGGCGCCAGCTGTTGGTCGACACCGCAGCGACCGGCACCGCGCTGCTGCTCGGCGGCTCGCGCGTCTTTGCGGCAGCTGCGGACGAGGAGATCCGCGTGGGCTTCATCAGCCCGCAGTCGGGGCCGCTCGGACAGTTCGGGCAATCCGACCCCTACGTGATCGACCTCGCCCGCAAGGCGTTGGCGCAGGGCATCGAGGTCGGCGGGCGCCGCTATCGCGTGACGATCCTCAACCGGGATTCACAGTCCAGCCCGTCGCGCGCGAGCCAGCTCGCCAACGAGCTCATCACCAAGCACAAGGTACATCTCATGCTGGCGACTTCCTCTCCCGAAGTGGTGAACCCGGTCGCGGATGCCTGCGAAGCCGCGGGCGTGCCGAGCCTCGGAACTTCCTGCCCGCTCGAGTCCTTCTTCTTCGGGCGGGGCGGGAAGGTCGGCGAACCTTCACCCTTCAAGTGGACTTTCTGCTTCAGCTTCGACGTGGCGCAGTTCGTCGCCATGTACCTGTCGGCGTGGAACGAACTGCCCACGAACAGGAAGGTGGCGGCGCTCTATCCGAACGACGCGGACGGCAACGCCTACCGCGAGCACGTCGCGCCGGCGCTGGAGAAAGGCGGATACAAGATCATCGACCCGGGCGCCTATGAGGACGGCACGACGGATTATTCGTCACAGATCGCGTTGTTCAACCGTGAGAACTGCCAGGTCTTCAACTGCGTCTCGCTCACGCCGGACTTCAACACCTTCTGGCGGCAGGCGGCGCAACTGCGCTACCTGGACAAGGTGCGCGTCGCGCAGCTCTCGAAGACCGGTGAATTTCCCAGCCAGATCCAGCAGCTCGGGGTGCTGGGCTACGGCCTGTTGATCGGCGCCTACTGGGCACCGGTGTTCCCCTGGAAGTCGCCTCTGACGGGCCAGAGCTCACAGCAGATGACGGACGCCTACGAGAAGGCGATGAACCGCCAGTGGAACCAGCAGTTCGGCGCGTCGCTGTCGCTGCTGGAGGTCGGCGCCGCGGTGCTCAAGGCCGCAAAGGACCCGACGAGCCGCAGCGCCATCCGCGACGTGATCCCCACGCTCGACATGATCACGACGGCCGGTCCGGTGAATTTCAAGGTAGGCCCGTACCCCAACACCACGCCCACGGTCATCGTCGGCGCGCAGTGGGTGAAGGCGCCGGCGGGCTCCAGGTATCCGCAGGACCTTGTCACGATCGGCAACAAGGGAGCGCCCGCCGTGCCCGTGCAGCGCAAGCTGGCGCCGTTTCGCGTGTAGGCCGCGGTAACGAACGGGCGAGGCCGTGGCCTCTCCGATGCCGACAACGCCGGCGGCGGAACTTTATAGCCGCGGCACGTTCGAAGCCGGCGAGCGGTTACTCCCTTTTCCGCTCTTCCGTCTCAACTCCCTGGACGGAACCGGCTCCCCCAAGCCGGATGTTGTGGCGCCCGGTGGTTCCCCAACCATCGGGCGTTTTTATCTGAATACCCTTCGGCGGCACGCTTCACTCTGTCGCCGCGACGGACGCGCAGACCGCGCAAGCGGCTCATCGCTCCCAACGGGTCGAGGTCGAGCAGCGATCCCGGTCAACGCGCGGTTTCTCCAATGACGCCGGAGGCGTTTAGCATATGCAGCGACACGAATATTGCACGCAGCGCCGTGACTTGGCGCGAGAACGTGCGAACGAGGCTGAAGAATGAACATCATCGACACAACCGTGACGCTGGTACGAAGGAACGCGGCGGTCGCCTACAGACGGTCGCGCCGCCCGACGCTGCGGAGCGTCGTTTCACGCATCGCACCTGTCCCCGAGCGTGTACCGTCGGTCGCGCAGGACACCGTCGGCGCAACCGAAATGCTTGGGCCACCCGCATGGGGCGAACGGGCGTTTGCAAACCTGCACCGCGATCTGCAGGGCGATCCGCTCGCGCTCGGCGTGCTGGCGAAGCTCGAAGGCGACGATCGCTGCGGCGTGATCTGGTCCGCCGTCATCGGACGCACGGACGAGCCGCATCGCTACCACGCCGCCTATGACCTGCTGTTCCACGTCGCGGCCTATGCCAAGGGCGTGCCGCCGGTCGTGACGGCCAACCATCGGCTGCGCGCCGAGCGCATCGCGGCGCTCGCCCGCGCGCTCCAGGAGGAGCTCTCGCAACCGCCGTTCAACTGCACCGGGCCGACGGCGTACGACGTTGAGCTGGGCTTCACCTCGGCCTACCGCAGCCTGTCAAACGAGCTCGGCGAACTCACGGCCATGGTCGAGAAGTGGGGCGCCGCCGACCCCCGCGCCACCCAGGCAAACGATCCGGTGACGACGGCGCACTACTTTCAGCAGCGCATGACGGACTATTGCCGCCAGGCCTACGGCCAGCCGCTCGATGCGCTGGTGACATCCCTCTCCGGCACGCTCTTCGGCGAAGTCGTCAGCAACACCGCCACGGCCCGCGTCGCGACCTGAACCGCCGAAGCCTGCTCGGTGCACTACGACGCGGAACGGCAGCGCGCAAAGCCCGCGCGACGTGAGATGCCGGGCTAATCGGCCGCACCGCGTACGGCTGCAGAGGCGACGTTCCTTGCTTGCCGCGGCCGCGTCAGCCAGCCGAGCGCGAAGGTCACCGCCAGCGTCGGGAGCGTGCTGCCGAAGTTCGGATCAAGCCGCGAGATGAGCTGGAAGACGACGATGCCGAGGAGCCACACGACGGTCGCGGGCACGTCGATGCGCCGCGGAAGCGTCCGTAACGCGTCCACGTCGGACGTGCCGAGCCGACCGAGGATCACGCCGAACAGCGGCATGAACACGGAGCTCAGCAGCAGCAGGAAAGGCTGCATGCTCTCGATTGGCAGCACCAGCGCCAGCGCAGTGCACACGACGGTGAGCACGAGGCTCCACGACAGCAGCGGCACGCGCGACCAGATCCCCTTGCTCGATACGGCGGCGGAGTAGATGTCACCGTAGGCGTTGCTGCTGAGCTCATGGATCAGCACGAGCCCCAGCACCACGAGCCCGCCCTGCACGACGGCGATGCCCGCAGTGGCGTTGTCCAGCGTCGCGCCATTGGCCACCATCATGACGCCAAGCCCGAAGCTCCAGAGGTTGGCGATCGCGTAGCCGATGAAGGTGCCGGAAAATGCCTTGCGCGCGCCCTGCCCTCCCTCGCGCCTGCCGTGGCGGGCATAGTCCGCCACCAGCGGCAGCCACGAGATCGGGTAGGCCATGACGAGATCCATGGCCGAGAACATGCTGCCGCTGCCCGCGCCCGCCGTGTGCCCGGTCGCCGTCGAAAAGCCCGGGAAGCGCACGGCGTACCACCACGTCACCCAGACCAGCGCGAGGATGACGAGCGGCAGCGTGACGCGCTCGATGATGCGCTGCACCAGCTGCACCATCGGCATCACGAGCAGCAGGGCAAGCACGAGCCCGCACAGGACCGTGGCCGCCGGCATCGCCCACGCCTGCGCGGCCGCCGCCGCATCCCCATGCCGGGCGATGGCGAGGATCGCGTCGCGCAGGATCACGAGCTCGAAGGTCGCCCAACCGATCAGCTGCAGAACGTTCAACCCCACGGGGATGCGCCCCAGCCCGCGGCCGAAGGCGCGGTACATCAGGCCAGCGCTCGTCAGGCCGGTGACACAGCCGAGGCGCGCCGTCCACGCCAGCACCGCCGTGCCGATGACCGAACCCACCGCCGTAGCGATCATCGCGTCGCGGGTACTGACGCTCGGCACGAGGAACGTGCCCGCCTGGATGACCAGCAGCCCCAGGCCGAAGGCGAACCACAGCGACGCATGGTCGCGCCAGCCGAACTGGCGTTCCGCCTCCGGGATGGGGGTCAGCGCCTCGACGACGCGCGCGGCACCCTCCGCGCCGCGTGCCGCCCGTTCGCCACCACCATCCGGTCGCCCGTCGATCATGGTGTCGGCCTCACGGCAGCTACGCGTGTCACGGGGCGGCGCAAACAAATGACACGACTGGGGAAGCCGTCACCGACGCTCGCAGGTGCGGCCGGCGACGCTGTCGAGCCTATCGGTTGATCGTGCGGGATGGTCGCGCCGGGAGCCCCCCGGTGCACCGGATGTTCGGTCATGTTGCTGCCTCCGCTGGCATTACCCAGATCAGGTCTTGCGGGTTTGATCTCAGCCTGCCGAAAGCGCGAAACGGCAAGCACCCCTTGGCGCAGCGCGAACAGTAGTACGGCGCGATGCGCGCCGCAACGGCTTTCGTGTTCCGCAAGGTCGTCCCGCCGCAGGGTGCGGAAGGCGTCGCTCAACTCGCCAGGGGCGGGCGGCCTTCGAGCGGCCACACGCCCTGACGTGCGCTGCGCGACGCGCTCGCTTCGCGGCCGTCGGCGTGAGCGAAAACATTTCGCTCTCTGGCGGAACTTTCCCGCAAAGTGCGACTCTGAGTCCGCGAGCGGTTACTCCCTTTTCCGCTCTTCCGTCTCAACTCCCTGGACGGAACCGGCTCCCCCAAGCCGGACGTTGTGACGCCCGGTGGTTCCCCAACCACCGGGCGCTTTATTTGAGCGGACGCAACAGACATCGATCAACGCACGATGGCGTTGTCCACCACTTACCGTCCAGGCAGACGCATTCCCGCGTCACACATTTCGACCCGCCGCATCCACGCGACGAGGCACCTGCAGCCGGCACGCAGAACGCGCGACGCGGCGGCCACCCGCTGAAGCGATGAAACTGCGAAGCCTGCCGGGGCGCGGGGTGCTGCTGCTGGCGATTCCGGCGCTGCTGGCGGCGTGCAGCGCCGAGAACATCGCCTATCGATACACGGTGGACGGCCGCACCTACGGCGTACTGCGAAACGCCAACGACTACGACCGCGTCGGCGTCGCGTCGTGGTACGGTCCCGCCTATCAGGGACGGCCCACCGCGAGCGGCCAGGTCTTCGATATGTACAGCATGACGGCCGCCAGCAAGGTGCTGCCCTTCTATACCTACGTGCGCGTAACCAACCTCGACAACGATCGCTCCGCCGTCGTACTGATCAACGACCGCGGCCCGTTCTACCCCGGCCGCATCATCGATCTGTCCTACGCCTCCGCGCAGGCCATCGGCATGGCGCGGCAGGGCGTGTCCCGCGTGCGCGTGCAGGTGCTGCCCGACTACCACATCCCTGCGCCGCCGACGTCTCCGCCCGTCTCCGCACCGCCCCCTGCGCCGCCAACGGCGCTGGTCGCCGCGCACGCCCAGTACCTGCAGGCCGGGTTGTTCGTGAAACCGCGGGACGCGGAACGGCTGCGTGCCGAGCTGCTGGGCGACGGACTCACGAACGTTCAGCTCGTGCCCGCCCTGTACTCGGGCGAACCGGCCACGATCGTCGTCGTCGGGCCGCTGTTCGGTTCATCGGCGGTGAGCGCCGCACAGGACGTCCTCGCCGCACGCGGCGTGCAGTCGGTGCCCTATCCGCAGCAGTGAATGACGCGCTGGCACGCAGGCGCGCTCCGGCCGCGACCGCGCACGCCGGTCGCGGAGCCTGATGACCGCGTCACAGGCGCAGGCTGACGTCCGCCGCGTGGATCGTGCGCACGTCCGCGCCCGCCTCGACTCGCAGCGCACCGTCGGCGTCGATACCGCGCGCCACGCCGTTCCAGCTTCTACCCTCTTCGAGCACGGTCACGCGTCGATCGCGCGTCAGGTCCCAGCTCACCCAGTCCGCGGCGAAGGAATCGAATCCGTCACGGGCGAAGGCCACCATGCCGTCGGCGATCGCTGCCACCAGGTGGGCCGCCAGCAGATTCCGTGACGGAGCGGCCATGTGTCGCGCCGCGGCGACCTGCTCCAACGTAGTCCACTGCGAAGGCACCCCACCCGCCTGCGCCGGCGTCATGAAGACGTTGACGCCCACGCCGATCACGACCCGGCAGCCGGCTCCTCGTGCGTCCGCACGCTCCACCAGGATACCGGCGAGCTTGCGTCCTTCCGCATACAGATCGTTGGGCCACTTGATGCGCACCTCACCCACGCCGCATCGATGCAGCGCGCGCGTGCAGCACACGCCGGTAACGAGCGGCAGCAGCGTGATGTGCTTCGGTTGCTGGGCAAATCCCCACGCCAATGAGAGGTAGAGGTTGGCGGCGAACGGCGACACCCAGGCGCGCCCCCGCCGCCCGCGGCCGCGGCTCTGCCGCTCGGCGAGGAGCACCTGCGGGTCGTCGGCAGCATCGCCAGCGATGAGCTCGTCGTTCGTCGATCCGACGCAGGGCGCGACTCCGATCTTGATCCCGTCGCGCCACCGCGCCGGGAGCCCCGCGACCACACCCGGCACCGAAAGGCGTTCCAGGGCGCGGCGCAGGCGATAGCGACCATCCTCCTGCTCGACGTCGACGAACCAGTCCTGCCGCAGCCGATCGATTCGTTCCGCGACATCGCCGGGGCTCACGCCGAGATTCGCCGCGAGCGCGGCGCCGGTCGTCCATTGTCCGTCCTGCAGCAGGTCCGTCAGCGCCACCAGCTGGCGGTCTGCCGCCGATACCGGCGCGCGGCCGGCGCGAGACTCCGCTCGTGTGGCGCCGGGGGCGTCCATCGCACCGTTCACCCGAACGTCGCTGCGCGCACCGCCGGCCTCGTCGGCGACGCGGCGGGCGTCTTCAGGATCCCTTCTGCAGGATCTTCTTCAATCCCTTCGGGACGGCCCTGCTCACGGAGGCCTCTTCGCCGAGGATGCCGCGCGGCCGGAACAGCAGCACCAGCATCAGGATGAGGCCGATGAAGATGATCTGCAGCGCGCCACCCTTCACCTGCATGGTCGTCGGCAGCACGGCCTGCGCCACGCTGCCGGTCGCCGTCCACACCGCCCAGATCAGGATGGCACCGAGGATCGCGCCCTTGTTGTTGCCGCTGCCGCCGATGATGAGCATCGTCCAGACCTGGAAGGTCATGATCGAGAAGAAGTTGTCCGAGCTCAAGAAGCCGAGGAAGCTGGCGAACATCGCGCCGCCCAGCCCGATCAGCGCCGAGCCGATGACGAAGGACTGCATGCGGTAGCTGAAGGGACTCTTGCCGAGCGACGCCGCCGCCGGCTCGTCCTCGCGGATGGCGCGCAGCACGCGCCCCCACGGCGAACGCACCATCGCCTCGAGCCCGAAGTAGATGACCGCCACGATCACCACCATCAGCCCGAAGAAAGCGAGATTGGCATCGAAGTTGTTCTGGATGAGGCCGCCGAAGGGACGCGGAACGTTCGGGAACCCCTGTGCGCCGCCGGTCAGGCTGGTCGTGTTCAGCGCCACCAGGCGCAGCGAGATCGCCACGCCGATGGTGGCGATCGCCAGATAGTCCGCGCGCAGCCGCAGCGTCGCCACGCCGATGATGAACGCGGCGATGCCGGTGACCACCATGCTGCCGATGATTCCCACGATGAACGGCATGCCGAAGCCGCCGAGCAAGACGGAACCGGCGGGCGCGCAGAGCAGCGCGAAGGTGTAGGCGCCGATCAGGTAGAAGCCCGAGACGCCGACGTTGAACAGCCCGGTGTTGCCCCACTGCAGGTTCAGTCCGAGGCAGCAGACGGCGAAGATCAACCCCTGGCTGAGGAAGAAAATCAGGTAGGCGACGACCCCGATCATGACTTTGCCCCGAAGATCCCCCGCGGTCGCACCAGCAGCACGACCAGCATCACGATGAACGCAGCGGCCAGCTTGTACTGCGCCCCCATAATCGGCACCGAAAGCGATTCAACGAGGCCGATGATCAGCCCGCCTGCAACCGCTCCGTAGATACTGCCGATGCCGCCCACGATCGCCGCGGCAAACAGCGGCAGGATGAGCGAGAAGCCGTTCTCCGGCGAGATCTGCACCGTCAGGCCGACGAGCACCCCGGATACGGCGGCCAGCCCGCCGCCGATGATCCACACCCAGCGGATGATGCGCCGCACGCTGATCCCGGTGACGCGCGCCAGATCCGCGTTGTCCGACACCGCGCGCATCTCCTTGCCGAGCTGCGTGCGCGTGAGGAACAGCTGCAGCAGGATCATCAGCACCGCCGTCAGCAGCACCAGGAAGATGTCGTCGGCGCTCATGCGCACGCCGGGCAGGATCTCGCGGTGGATGGAGATCGCCGTCGAGTAGAAGCGCGACTGCGAGCCCCAGAAGAACACGGCGATGTTGCGCAGCATGAGCTCAGCGCCAAAGGACGCGATCACCAGCGTGATGACGATGTTCGTGCGCCGCAGCGGCCGGTAGATGAGCCAGTCCAGCACCAGCGCGAGGATCGCCGTGAGGACCACGGCAATGATCAGGCCGACGATGAAGGTCCAGCCGAAAGTCAGAGGACCGAAGGTCTGCACTCCGCCGAAGGCGCTGACGAACATCAGCGCGAAGTAGGCCGCGAAAGTCAGGAACTCGCCGTGCGCGAAGTTGGCGAAGCGCATGATGTCGTAGGTCATCGTCAGCCCGATGGCCCCCAGCGCCAAGGTCGACCCCGCGACGATCCCGTCGGCGATCAACTGCGGAAGGATCATAGCAACCCCTGTTTCGAGCCGAGGTACAGCGCCCCCACCTCGGGATTCTTCAACAGCGCATCGGCGGCGTCGCTGACGCGATCCTCGCCCCGCGCCAGCACGTAGCCGCGGTCCGAGATCACCAGCGCAGCCTTCGCGTTCTGCTCGACGATGAGCATCGTCACGCCCAGCTCGCGGACCTCGCGGATCTTGCTGAAGACCATTCCCACCAGTTTGGGCGACAGGCCGGCCGACGGCTCGTCCAGCATCAGCATGGTGGGCCGCGCCATCAGCGCCCGCGCCACGGCGACCATCTGCCGCTCACCGCCAGAGAGCGTCCCCGCCGCCTGCTTGCGCCGCTCGTAGAGCCGCGGGAACAGCTCGTACATCTTGGCGAGGTCTTCTTTCATCCCGGCGCGGTCATGGCGGAAGCCGGCGCCCAGCTCGAGGTTCTCGAGGATCGACAGCTTGGCAAAGACGTTCTGCGTCTGCGGTACATAGGCCAGCCCACGGCCCACCATGCGGTGCGCGGACACGCCGACCAGGCTGTCGCCGAACAACTTGATCTCGCCGCTGCGCACCGGCACCAGGCCCGCGACCGTCTTGATGAGCGTCGATTTCCCCGCGCCGTTCGGCCCCAGCACGGTGACGATCTCGCCCTTCTTCACCTCAACGGTGATCCCGCGCAGGATGTCGAGCTCCGCGGTATACCCGGCCACCACCTCGCGCACCGACAGCGCGATGTCCGCGTGGCCGTCGACCGCGACGTCCCGCCGTGCGGATTCGGCCATCGCTACACCTCGCCGCCGAGGTAGGCGTCCAGCACCCGTGGGTCGTTGCGCACCGCTTCGGGCGGCCCTTCCATCAGCAGCCTGCCCTGCGCGAGCACCAGCACCGGATTGCACAGCTGCATGACGAGATCCATGTTGTGCTCGATGATCAGGAAGGTCATCCCCTGTTCGTGCAGCTGGCGCAGCTTGTCCATGATGGTGCCGAGCAGCGTCGGATTGACGCCCGCACCGGGCTCGTCGAGCAGGATGAGCTTTGGTTCTGCCATCAGCACGCGAGCGAGCTCCAGCAGCTTCTGCTGGCCGCCGGAAAGGTTCTTCGCATATTCGTCCGACAGGCGTTCGATGCCGACGAAATCCAGCAGTTCGCGGGCACGGTCGTAGACGCGGCGATCCTCCGCACGGACCTTGCGCCGCCGGAACCAGTTGTTCCAGAAACGCTCGCCGGGCTGGCCGGGCGGCACCACCATGAGGTTTTCCAGCACCGTCATGTTCGCGAACGGGCGCGGAATCTGGAAAGTCCGTACCAGGCCCGCGTCGAAGATCCGATGCGGCGGCAGGCCGCTGATGCGCTTGCCAAGGAAGGTGATGGATCCGGAGGTCGGCGGGTGCATGCCGGCGATGGTATTGAACAGCGTGCTCTTGCCGGCACCGTTGGGCCCGATCAGGCCCGTGATCGTGTGGTGCTGGATCGCGATGGAGACGCCGTCCACCGCACGCATGCCGCCGAATTGCCGGACCACGTCATGCGTCTCGAGCATGCGCGGCCCGCTGTGTGCTCCACTCGAGCCTTGACCGCCTGTATCCGTTTCCGCCACCTTCCCCGGCCTCGCCTGGTTGCGCCTAGTGCAGCTTCCGCACCAGCTTCTCGAGCTGGCCGACGGAGATCTCGCTGACATAGTCGATCTTGCCGTTCGGCAGGACCTTCCAGGTGCGCAGCGGATCGAGCACATCGCCGTACTGGTCGAACTGCAGCGGACCGCTGGCGCCGACGTACCGAATCGGCTTGCCTTCCGCGATCAGCTGCAGCCCCTTCTTCAGCTCCGCCGGACCCGCGTAGATCTTCGTGCCGTCCGGATCCGTGACCTTGCGCATGGCCGCGCGGATCGCCTCCGGTTTGTCGCTCTTCGCCTCATCCATCGCCAGCGCCGCGACCACGACCGCGTCGTAGGTGTTGTCGATGAAAGGCTGCGCAGCGGGAATCTTGTAGGCAGCCTGTACCTCATCCGTGAAGATCTTTGTCGACGGCGTCGTGGCGCTGCCGGGCGCTGTGCCGTGTGCCTTCTGGAAATACTTCGCGCCCACGTCCTTGATATAGGACTCCGACTGCAGTCCTTCCGAAAGCAGGAGATGCTGCGTACCGCCCGCCGCGATCCACTCGCGCGTCAACAGCGTGCCGTCGCCGGGATAGCCGACGAGAAACACCGCGTCGGGCTTCGGCGTCATCGCGCGCGTCACTTCGGAACGATACGAAGCCTGGCTGGCGTCGTAGAACACTTCGTGTGTGATGTGCCCACCGAGGTTCTTGTAGGCGGTGATGAAGGCCCCGCCCAGCCCGCGGCCATAGGCGCTGTTGAGCGCCAGCACCGCAACGTTGCGGTAACCCGCATCCCACGCGACCTGCGCCATGCCGGCGCCCTGCAGCGCATCGGACGGCGCGGTGCGGAAGAACCATCCGCCGGTCTTCCCCTCCTTCGCCAACTGCGTGAATACCGGCGACGTGGCGGTCGGCGTGATCATGACGACCTTGGAAGGCACGACCACCGAAGTCAGCACCGCCTGCGCCGGACCGCTGGCGACCGGCCCGATGATCACCGGCACATGGTCGATGTCGACGAGCTTCTTGGCAGCGTCGACGGATATGGTCGGGTTGGTCTGGTCGTCGAGCATCGCGACCTTGAGCTCGCAGCCGTTGACGCCTCCGGCCGTGTTGATGTCGTGAGCCGCCAGGTCAACGACCTTGGCGATCGGCTCGCCGAGTACCCCGAGCGGCCCCGTCACCGACATGATTGCTCCGATCGTCGTCGTGCACGCCGCAAACACGGGCGCACTCGCCGACAGCGCCACCGCGGCTACCGCACAAACCGCGAGCTTCCTGATCACGCGTTTCTCCTCGAATCCCGTTTCACGATGCGAACGGACGTACCGCCGACCCCGAACCCGTTCCCATCCGTTGCTGCGGCACTGATGCGGTCCGCCTGTGAACGCAGCGGTGCCTGCATCGAAACAAAGGCGGTGACCCGATCGATCACCGCCTTGCCTTGCTTCATTACGGATCTACCGGCAATCCGCTCGATGTTTATTCGCCCTCGCTGACCAGCTTGTGCAGGTCCGCGATGCTGATCTCGCCGGTGGTCTTGATCTTGCCGTCCGGCGTAACGCCCCACGTGATCATCGGATCCTGCACGTCGCCCCACTTGTCGAACTGTAGCGGACCGCTGGCGCCGATGTACCGGATCTTCTTGCCCTTTGCCAGCAGCTCTCGGGCCTTCTTCAGCCCCGCCACGCCCGCGTCGACCTCGACACCGCCCGTCGCCGTCACCTTGCGGATCGCGTCGCGGATGGCGTCCGGCTTGTCGCTCTTGGCCTCTTCCATCGCCAGCGCCGCCACCACCACGGCGTCATAGGCGTTGGGCACGAACGGAGAGGTGGAAACCTTGCCGTATTTGGCGGCGTAGGCCTCGTCGAAGGGCTTGGTCGACGCCGTGGATACGTTGCCCGGGGCGGTGGCAACCAGCTTCTGGAAGTACTGCGGGCCCACGTCCTTGATGTAGGACTCGGACTTCAGCCCTTCCGTCGTCAGGAGGTTCTGCGTGCCGCCGGCGGCGATCCACTCGCGCGTCAGCAGCGTGCCGTCGCCCGGGTAGCCGATGATCAATACGGCATCCGGCGTCGGGCTCATCGCCTTCGTCACTTCGGATCGATAGGACGACTGGCTGGCGTCGTAGAACACCGTGTTGGTGATCGTGCCGCCGAGCTTCTTGAAGCCGGCCGCGAAGGCTCCGCCCTGGCCCTCGCCGTAGGACGAGTTCAGCGCCAGGATCGCCACCTTGCGGTAGCCCTTGTCCCACGCGGCCTTGGCCAGCGCTGCGCCCTGCAGAGCGTCGGAAGGCGCCGTGCGGAAGAACCAGCCGCCGAACTTGCCTTCCTTGGCGAGCTTCGTGAATACCGGGGACGTCGCCGACGGCGTGATCAGCACGACCTTGGACGGCGCCGCCACCGAAGTCATCACCGCCTGCGTCGCGCCGCTGGTCAACGGGCCGACGATCACCGGCACGTGGCTGATGTCGATGAGCTTCTTCGCATCGTCGACCGAGACCGTCGGGTTGGTCTGGTCATCGAGCATGTGGAGGTCCAGCTGACAACCGTTCACGCCGCCCGCGGCGTTGACGTTGTCGACCGCGAGCTGGACGGTCTTGGCGATCGGCTGACCGAGCACGCCGAGGGAACCGGTCACCGACATGATCGCGCCGAACGGGATCGTACATGCTGCAAACACGGGGCCGCAGGACAGCAACGCGCCTGCTGCCGCACCCAGCCATACCAGCCGCTTGATCATCAGCTTCTCCTCCAGTCGTTCATGCCGGCGTGAACCTGCGCGATGCACATCCTGACGCCGGATTCCGTTTTCGATACTAATACTCGCCCCTGTGCTGTGCACAAAGCTCCGCGTCCGCCGTCATGACGGCTCTCGACCGCGCGTCGGCACGCTCTGCTCCACCCGCTCGAACGCCTGCATCTTGCAAACGCGCCGCTTCGTTCGTGCGCGCTGTGGACCGCTCATCGCGGCGGTGGTTCCCGGCGTGCGGCAGCGTCGATCGTCGACTGCCGATTTCCGAACCGACAGGGTGTACGCACGGCGTCAACGCTATGTGCACGCGCACGCAAACTGGCCACACAAGCAGTCGGTGTTCCACGCACACGCTGCGTGAAGGCCGCCATCAGCGTCCGGAGGTATGTCCGTTGCCGCTGACACGGCTTGGCCGGCGCACTTGACGCTGCGCGCGCCGCGATCGCGTAATGCGAGTCAACACGCGATCGCTCCAGGATGCGGCCTGCGCGCACATATCGTCATGACCAGCCAACGCAAGGAGCACGATTCATGGCAAGTGAAAAGCGGAAAGACGTCCCTTCGTTCCTGAACGCGGACAACATCGGTCCGTGGGAGATGTACCTCAAGCAGGTCGATCGGGTGACGCCCTATCTCGGGCCGCTGGCGCGGGCGGTGGGAACGCTCAAGCGTCCCAAGCGCATCCTGATGGTGGATGTCCCCGTGCGTCGCGACAGCGGCGACATAGAACACTTCGAGGGCTATCGGGTGCAGCACAACATGGCGCGCGGTCCGGGCAAGGGCGGCGTCCGCTTCCACCCGGACGTCACGCTCTCGGAGGTGATGGCGCTGTCGGCGTGGATGTCCACCAAGTGCGCGGTGGTCAACCTGCCCTTCGGCGGCGCCAAGGGCGGCATACGCATCGACCCGAAGCAGTACTCGCAGCCCGAGCTGGAACGCGTCACGCGGCGCTACACCAGCGAGATCAGCATCATCATCGGTCCGGAAGTGGACGTCCCGGCGCCGGACGTGAACACCAACGGCCAGATCATGGCGTGGATGATGGACACCTACTCCATCGGCGTCGGGCACACGGTACCCGCGGCGGTGACCGGCAAGCCCGTCTCGCTGGGCGGCAGCCTGGGGCGCGTGGCGGCCACCGGCCGCGGCATCTACATCATCGCGACGGAGGCGTGCCGCGACCTCGGCATGCAGCTGTCCGGCGCGCGCGTGGCGTTGCAGGGCTTCGGCAACGTCGGCGGCACCGCGGCGCAGCTGCTGAGCGACGCCGGCGCCAAGGTCATCGCGGTCTACGACTACACCGGCATCGTGCACAACGAGCGCGGGCTCGACATCGCCAAACTGTCGGCGTACGCGAAGCAGCACGGCGGCGTCGGCGGCGCGCCGGGCTGCGCTACGCTCACGCCAAAGGAATTCTGGTCGCTGAAGACCGACATCCTGATTCCCGCGGCGCTGGAGCGGCAGATAACGCGCGACAACGCCGGGCTGATCGACACGCGCCTGATGATCGAAGGCGCCAACGGCCCGACTACCCCGGATGCTGACGACATCCTGCGCGACAAGGGCGTGACAATCGTCCCCGACGTGCTGGCCAACGCCGGCGGCGCCACGGTGAGCTACCTCGAGTGGGTGCAGGACCTCTCCAGCTTCTTCTGGAACGAGGACGTTGTGAACCAGCGCCTCGAAGATGTCATGCGCACCGCGTACAAGGCGGTGGCCCAAGTAGCGAAGGATCGCAAGGTGTCGCTGCGCACCGCGGCGTTCATCCTCGCCTGCACGCGCATCCTAGAAGCCGTCGAGGTGCGCGGGCTTTACCCCTGAGGCGTTGCCATCCGCGAGCCCGCGCGCTGGTGAATCCGGCGGACAATAAAAAAACGGGGCAGCCAAGCTGCCCCGTTTCTCGTCGCGCCTCTTGCGAAGCGCTGCGAATACCGATGGCCTCAGGTTACATGAAGAACATGTCGAGGGCCGCCTGCGGCACGACGTAAGCCGAGGTGTTCGAGCCCCAGACCGAAGCCTGGACGCCGACGATCAGACCAATGTTCTGGTTGAACATGAACTCGATGGCCGGATCCACTTCCAGCACCTGCGAGCTGCCGTTGTACGCTAGAACCGGCGTCGCGGTCGAAAAATCCGGAAGTCCGGACGACGTGAAGCTGTTGACGTTATAGCCCGCCACCTTTCCACCGTTCGTGTACTTGTACACCGCCTCGATGACCGGAATCCAGGTCGTCGTCAGCGCGTACTCGAACGACGCGTCCACCGTTAACGTATTTGAGCCGTTCGCGGTCCCGGTAAAGTTACGCGTCGTGCCTCCGCCCAGCGCGCTGATCCCGTTCACCGACGACGACGAGTCGGGGAAGCTGTAGTCAACCGTGAAACGCGAACGTGCCATGTGTCCGTTCGGCAGGCTCCAGTAGTTCTCTGTCCACAGCCCGATGTCCGTCGACCAGATGCCGCTGTTCGCCAGACCATCGGCCATCGTGTTCAGGCCGTCATAAGAACCTGTCGGCATGTGCTCCGCGACCGCCACCGAAGTGATCGGCGTGAGGTCGTTGACGTGCTGGAACGGGATCAGGTTGTACTGCCCGCGCAACGTCATGTCGCCCATCCGCAGGCCGTTGCTCGCGCCGCTCGGCCCGCCCAATTGCGGCGGAAGCCCGCCAGATATGTTGGCCGCCCAGAACGTCGGGATCAGCGAAACGTTGAAGCGGTTCGTCACGCCGTACTGGATCAACGTCGCGCTCAAGAACATATTCGTGTTCGGGGTACTGCTGAAACTGCCGCCGTGGTTGTACTTACCGTAATCGATGTTGTACGTGAGATACGGCTCAAGGATCCATGCGCCCTTCGGCACGGTTCGTGCGTTCGGCGCTTCCAGCGGTCCGGTGAAGCCGACGTCGTTCATCGTCATCGGGTGCTGTGCGTCGTATGGACCCGCGCCGTTCGGCGGCGCTCCTGCGGCGGCTGCCATGCCGGCAAAGCCGAGCGCGCCTGCGCTCAGCACTCCGAGCGTCAGCCAGTGCTTGCTTCTTCTGAACATTGTGCCCTGCCTCCTTGATGCTGCTTCCCGTAAAAACGTGATTTGCTCGCTCAGCAAAGCTTCACCCACACGGCACGCGTGTAGATGGCTCTCACGTCGACACCACGGGCGTGGGCAACCATTGGCACGATGTCAAACGACGCCCGGAACTGCTTCCGTGCGTTGCGGCGGAGCCTCGCACGAAGCGAGTCCGTTACTACGTCTGCACGCAGCGCGGAGGCGGCCCAGCGCGGGCGGCAGCGGGTGCCGTCGATGTGCGACGCCCTACTGCGGATGCCCCGTCCAGCCAGACCTGCCATCACCCTGCACTTCCGCTCGACTGCGTGAAACGCGTCAAGTGAATGATACAACCGCGCGGCGACGCTGGCGAAACGCAGCGGTCAACCCTGCATCCGGCGCGTCCGATTCACCGGTATCGATCGCGAAACGCGTCGATCGAAGCGCCGAAGTCGTCGCTTCGATCCCGTCCGTCTGGCGCACTACCAAGTACCGGCTTCGCATTCGCCGGCCCGCAAGCACAGACGAGACGCGCGACGTCGACCGCCGATCGTCTCCTCCCGGCCCTCGCCTCAGGCGGACGCGCGCTGCGGCCCGAGGGCGCCGTAGTCGAGCTCGGCGGCAACCGGCCCGAACTTCTTCAGCATCTCGGGCGCGTCGTGCGGCTCCAAGGCGAGCTCCACGAAGGTCACCGGCGCGGAGCCGGAGGCAGCGGCCTTCAGCACCTTCTCCAGTTCTCCTTCGGTTCCGGCCTTGAAGGTCGCGCAACGATCGGTGCCGTTGAAGGCAGCCGGTAGCATGGTGTAATCCCAGTTGTGCACGTCGTTGTAGGCCGCGTGCATGCCGAAGATGCAGCGCTCGATCGTGTAGCCGCGGTTGTTGACCACGAAGATGATGGTCTTCTCGGCGAGCTGGAAGATCGTCGACAGCTCCTGGGCCGTCACTTGCAGCGAACCGTCGCCGATGAACAACAGCGTGCGCCGCTCCGGCGCGGCGATCGCGGCCCCCAGCGTGGCGGGCAGCGCAAAGCCGATGGCGCCCCAGAACTTGGAGCTGATATAGGTGATGTCCGGCGGCAGCACCTGCGACTCGATGCCGAGGCTGGAGGTGCCGATCTCCGTCAGCACCACGTCACCCGGCTCGATGAACGCGGCCATGCGTGGCCAGAGACGCTCCTGCGTCAGCGCAGACTTCGCGCGCACGCGCGGCACGGTCGGCCGCTTGCCGTGGACATACCGATGCACCTTGCCGAGCTTTCCCGACGCCCGCAGCGCGGCGGTGAAACCGCGCAGGAACTCGTCCGGCCGTACCGCATAGAAGGCTTCGCCATCGACATACACCACGTCGTTTTCCAATCGCACGACGCCTGCGCGCGGCAGGTTCTGCGTGTACATCCCCGAGTTGATCTCGATGAAACGCGGCGACGTGGTGATGAGGAAGTCCGCCTTCTCGATCCGCTCGCGGCACTTCGCGTCCGACAGCGCGCCCTTGTAGATGCCGAGGAACAGCGAGTGCAGCTCGGGCAGCATGTTGCGCGCGGTCAGCACCAGCGCGTACGGCGTTCCCGTCAGCTCCGCGAACTCCAGCAGCGGTGCCTCCAGCGCGAGCCGCTTGACGTCGATGCCCGCCAGGATCGCCGGCCTGCGCGCCGCCTTCCAGCGTTCCATGGCCTTGGCGATCGCCGATTCCAGCCGTTCCGCGTTGCTGCGGCGGTCGAGCTTCATCTCGATGCTGTCGACTTCGATTCCGACGTGCGACACGTCCGACGGCAGCTGCACATACACCGGCCGCTTGTAGCGGTCGCACGAGTCGAGGATGCGCGTGATCTCGAGGTCCGCGTTATCCGGCGTCAGCCGCGTGCAGTCGACGCAGATCTGGCGGAAACACTCCATGAAGTTCTCGTAGTCGCCGTCACCAAACGAGTGGTGCATCGGCACGCCATCGCGCATGGCGTAGAGCGGCGGCGCGCCGCTGACGAGCACCACCGGCACGTGATCCGCGTGCGCCCCACCGATGCCGCAGGCCGCGCTCAGGTCACCGACGCCGTAGGTCGTCGCCACCGCCGCGATGCCGTGCACCCGCGCATAGCCGTCGGCCGCGTAGGCCGCGTTGAGCTCGTTGCAACAGCCGACGAACTCCATGTCGCCGGACTTCTCGATCTGGTCAAGGAACTGGAGATTGAAGTCTCCGGGCACGCCAAACAGGTGTTTCACCCCCAGCTGCGCCAACCGGGAGACGAGCAGGTCACCGACGGTCGTTTTCATCTTCACTCTCCGAAATTTGCCAGCCGCCGACCGACGCGCGACCGCCAACATGGTCGCAGCTACGGGTAGCCAGCGTTCGCCCGATGATACGCGGCGACCTGTGCCTGAACCAGAACGGTTGACCGAGCTCGCGCGCCGTGCCGCGCGAATGCTGGCACCTGCGCCACATCCATCGCCGCGCGGTGGCCACTGAGCACACGCGTTCTTGCCGACTACGACAAGACTTCATGCGCTTCGTGGAGGCCGCAGGTAGCGCCACATCGCGCACGGCAGCGGTGCGGACGCGTCGCTCGCGCCGGGGCCGACCACACGCGTCGGGCTCAGCATGTCGACTTCGAGCTTCGTCATGTCGCCCGCGACCATGCCGGGCACCGGCAGCACGCGCACGCCCAGCGGCTTGCCAATGCGTACCGCCAGCGTGGCGACGTCGAGGATCAGGCCGCCGAGATCCGTCGATGCCATGTCGCCCGGTACGGGGATCATGTCGACGCCGCAGCCGCATACCGCCGACAGCAGCGCGAATTTCTCGAGGCTGAAGGCGCCGTCGTCGTTCGCCTTTGCCAGCCCGTGATCTTCCGTGAGCGCGTACATGACGCCGTTGAAGCCGACGGTCGGCACCCGCGCGCGATGCGCGGCGGCCCGCAGCGCGTCGGTCAGCACGCTGGTGATGAATACGCTGCCCGGCGCACCGGCGGGGCGCGGACCGAGCGCTTCGAGGACGTCTCCGACCGACGCACCACCGCTCGGCACCGGCGCGTAGGAGCTGTCCAGCCCGAGGTACGCCACGTCGCTCTCCTCTGCGACCTTCCGTCCGAGCGCGTCGATGGCCCGCATCTGTTCCGCAAGCAGATCGACCAGCCGATCCCTGAACGCGTCCAGCGTCCACTGTTCCTGCCGCGCACGCCGCGCCAGCGCGAGCACTTCGGGGGTCGGCACCGAGGCAATGCTGAACGCCGGCGCGTCGCCGGCATGACGGGAAAACGGGAAGTAGGGCGTGCCCGGTCCGCACGCAGCCGACACGCCCATGCGGAAATTCTCGCCGCGGTTGCCGCTGTGCCGCGCGACCTCCAACACCACCCTGCTCGCCGCGTCGACGTTGCCGGCAGCGATCCGCTCCTTGTCCGCGACCATGAGGTTGAGGAACATCAGCGGATCCGACAGCAGCAGCTCCGGCAGGGCCTCCATGACCGCCGCCGCGGGAGGCTCGCCGGTGAGATCGACCGGCAGGCAGTAGCAGGCGATTTCCGCAGAGGTCGCCAGCTGATGGGCGCGCGCCGCCACATCCTTCAGCGGCGGCGGGTCGATGCGCGGCAAGGGCGGAAGCGTCAGCCGCAGCTGGAGCGGCTGCACGCCGACCGCCGCGCACTGGCGCCGGACCGCCTCGCGAAAACGCTTCAGTGGTTCAACGAATGTCGGTGCGGGCGCGCCGAACAGCGGCACACCCACGGTAAAGGCGCGGATCTTCATCGCACTCCTGTCGGCGTCATCGCCGTCGCAAACTGGAACGCAAGCCGAGGCGCGGCGCGACGAGCCGTGCCCTCTGACGCCATCCGCCAGCGCGGCGCGTCACGGCGCACAAGGCTGGCGATCCGGATACACGCGCCGTCGCGATGCTTCAGGTGACCTCTCCGCGTTCGCGGAACTTCGGCTGGTCCCACTCCTTGTGATCGAGGATCTTCTTCAGCACCTGCACCGCGTTCCAGACGTCCATGAAGCGCATGTACATCGGCGTCACCGCAAAGCGCATCACCTCGGGCTCACGGTAGTCGCCGATCACGCCGTGCGAGATCAGCGCCTGCATCACGGCGAAGCCTTCCGGATGGCGGAAGCTGACGTGGCTGCCACGATGGGCGTGGTCCGCCGGCGTGATCAGCGTCAGCGGGTATTCCCCGCATTCCTGCTTCACGAGCGAAATGAACAGGTCGGTCAGCGCCAGCGACTTCTTCCGCAGTGCCTCCATGGAGGTCTGCTGGAAGATGTCGAGGCTGCAGGCGATCAGGCTCATCGAGAGGATCGGCTGCGTGCCACACAGGAAGCTGCGTACGCTCGGCGCGGGACGATACGCAGGCTGCATCGCAAACGGCGTCGCGTGTCCCCACCAGCCCGACAGCGGCTGCCAGAACTGATCCCGGTACTTCGGGTTCGCCCACAGCATCGCCGGGGCGCCCGGGCCCCCGTTCAGATATTTGTAGGTGCAACCAATCGCGAAGTCTGAATCAGTGGACTTGAAGTTGATCGGCACGGCGCCGATGGAGTGGCACACATCCCAGATGACCAGCGCGCCGCGCCCATGCACGAGTCGGTTGGTCGCAGCCATGTCGTACAGGTATCCCGTGCGGTAGTTGACGTGCGACAGCACGACGACCGCGGTGTCCGCATCCACGAATTTTTCCAGATCGGTGGGCTCGTCAACGAGCTTCAGCGTGAAGCCGCGGTTCGTGATGGTGTTGAAGCCTTCGATCATGTACAGGTCGGTCGGAAACGCGTCGCGCTCGGCGAGGATGATCTTCTTCTCGGGATGCGCGCCGTGCTGGATGCGCATGGCGTTGGCGAGCACCTTGAAGAGGTTGACGGAGGTCGTGTCCGCGACGATGGTCTCACCGGGGCCGGCGCCGACCAGCGGCGCGACGCGGTCGCCGAGCCGGATTGGCAGGTTCCACCAGTCCGCCGTGTTCCAGCTGCGGATCAGGCCGGTACCCCACTCCTCGTTGATCACCTCCTGCGCGCGCGTCACCGCTGCCTTCGGGGTCACGCCCAGCGAATTGCCGTCCAGGTAGATGACATCCTCGTGCAGCGTGAAGCGATCGCGCAGCGGGGCCAGCGCGTCCGCCTCGTCCAGCCGCCGGCACTCCTGTTCAGTCGTCATACGTCCTCCATTGATCGTGACCCCGTGGACCTCCCCGCCAGCCCTGCCGAACTGCCTGTCCCAACCCCTCCTCAGCTCGTGCTGTACACGCGGCGCCCTCTGCGTCTGTCGCAGCGGTCATCAAGCCGTCGCCAGCAGCACGCTCGCCACCGTCTCGAAGTACGGCGAAGCAGGATCGACCAGGTCGAAGTGGCCCGCGCCATCCAGCTCGCGCCGGCGCGCGGGGAAATCCCTCGAGAAAGCAACGTCGACCAGCCCGTCCGCGGTTCCGTGTACCAGCGTAACTTCGATGCGTTGTGGAATGCAGGCCGCACGCGAACGCGGGTCTTCCGCCAGGTAGCGCGTCCGGTCCGCATCCGGTGTCGCACCGAGGTACTCAAGAACCGCGCCGCCGGCCAGCCCGAGGTTTGCCTCCCGTTGCAGGTCGGAAACGGGCGCCAGCGGCACCAGCGCGATCGGCGGCCCGTCCGGCGTCTGGTGGCTCGCCCAGGTCAACACGAGGCTGCCGCCCGCCGAGTGTCCGGCCACCGCGATCCGATGCCCGCGCGCACGGCCAGCGCCGCCGCAGAAGCGCCTCAGCACGAAAGCCATCATCGCGGCGATGTCCTGCGACGTCACCGGATATCCGCCGCCGTTGCCTGCGCGTCGGTACTCGGCAAGGACCACGAAGGCGCCGCGCCGGCCCAACTCGGCAGCCATCGGGCGCATGTGCGCGAGGTCGTATTTCGCGCGGAAATAGCCGCCGTGCACCAGCACCACGCACGGCGCTGACGAGGCATCCTCGCCGTAGAGCTCGACGCGCTGTTCGGCGCTCGCGCCGCCGTAGGCCAGCGACTTGCCGGGCGTCACTTCGATCGCACAGACCGCATCGAGCTGTGCATGCTCTTCGTCGCTCGTCTTGCGCTGCGCCATGTCGGATCACCTCGCCTTGTGTTTCATCGCCCGGCCGATGGTACCGCCGGCGCGTTCACCGCTTGTTTACGCGCGCGTAAACAACGTAGCTCAGCATCAGGAACGCCATGAACGGCACGCCGAACAGCAGCGTCGCGTGGAACAGGTCGGTGAACCAGCTGGTGATGAGCACCGCGAGGATAAGGCCTGCGCCGAGCAGGCTTGTGAACGGGAAGCCCGGAATCCGGAAGCGCAGGTGTTCATGCTGGCGATGGATCCTCGTCCTGAAGAAAAGATGTGTGACGAAGATCATGCCCCACACGGTCAGCGCGCCGAAGCTGGAGGTGGCGATCATGATCGGAAAGGCCTTTTCGGGGTTCAGGGCGTAGGTCACCGTCGCCACGGCGATCCCCGCGGTTGCGAGCCACAACGCGTTCAGCGGCACGCCGTTGCGATAAACCTTGCCGAACACCTTCGGCGCATAGCCGCCGCGTGAAAGGCTGAACATCATGCGGGCAGCCACGTACAGCATGCTGTCCGTCGACGACAGCGAGGCGATGACCACCACGACGTTGAGAATCGTGGCCGCAACAGGAATATGGACGGCAGCCATCACCGTGACGAAGGGGCTCGTCGCGTTCTCGCCGATCACGTCGGGCCACGGTACGAGAATCACGATCAGCGCCAGCGTGCAGAAGTAGAAGATGATCAGGCGCGCGATCGTCTGCTTGAAGGCCTTCTTGATCGAATGCTCGGGATTCGTGCTTTCGGCCGCCGCGATCGCGATCATCTCCAGGCTGAAGTAACTGAAGATCGCGAGGAACACGGCTTCCCACACACCCCACGCGCCCTTCGGGAAGAAGCCTCCGTGACCGAGGACGTTGGTGTGGATGGCCGCCGGATCGTGTGCCTGGATGAGCAGCACCACGCCGAGCAGGATGAAGCCGATGATGGCGAGGATCTTCAGGCCGGAGAGGAAGTACTCCACCGAGCCGAAGGTCTCGACGTTCCGGGCGTTGACCGCGACGAGCAGCACCCCCGAGCCGACGACCCAGATGATCCCCGGGACGTGCGGGAACCAGAAGCCCATGTAGGTGGCGATGGCCGTGACTTCGGTGCCAGCGCCCAGGGTGACGCAGGCGAAGTACGTGAAGCGGACGATGTACCCGGCGAAGGGGCTTATGTAGTGCTCGGCGTAGGCGCCGAAGGAGCCGGACGTCGCGTGATGGACGGTCATCTCTGCGAGGCAGCCCATCAGCAGCAGCGCGATCACGCCACCTACGACGTAGCTGATGATGACCCCCGGGCCCGCCAGCTCGATGGCCAGCTTGCTGCCGAGAAACAGGCCGGTGCCGATCGCGCCACCGATCGCGATCATGCTCATCTGGCCGGCGGTCAGATGCTTGTGGAGCCCGGACTCGCGGCTCTGGATGTCCTCAAACGCAGCCATTGCTCTCTCCCCTCACCGTCCGAAGCTTCGCCGCGTGCCGCGCGTCGCGCCCGGACGTTCTGGTGTACATGTTCAACGGCCGATCGGCGCCGGTGCCATGCCGATCATCTCGCGCATTCAGCGATGCGAAGCACCTCCGTCCATGCGCGCCGCGCGTTCCGTCCAGCGCTCGTCAGTTGGGCCATGCGACCGCTCCGGTCGCGCTGATGCCTTTTTTCGTACACGCCCCGACAACGAAGCTCGCGAGCGCTCACCGCGCCATCGACCAGCGCCATACGGCCTTGGCGCCCTCGCAACGCCGCAGCCCGTCGTCGGCGCAGGATCCGCATCGTGCCTTCACGCGTCGACCGCGGAGGCAGGCACATCCAGCGGCGGGGAACCCGGCACCTCCGGTCCGGCCGAGCGCAGGATCTCCGCGCGGTCGCGGCTGCGCGGCGGATAGATGAGCTTGTGGTTGATCAGCATCTTCGTGCGCTTGGCGCGCCGACCCTGCGCGACCAGCCTGCGCTCGCGCCCCTCCGTGTACACCGCGCCCCACGGACCGAGATCGACGCAGGTGACGTAGTTCGTCATGCGCAGCGGCAGCAGCGGTTTCCCGACGAGGTCGGCCGCCACGTTGTGCCCCGCAAAGCAGCCCATCGGCTGTCCTTGCTGGCACGACATGACCGAAGCGTTGTGGCCATCGATGCGGCTCGTGGCCGCGTCGCCCGCGGCGTAGACGCCCGTCAGGCCTTTCACCCGCATGCAGTCATCCACGGGCAGTCGTCCAAGTTCATCGAGCGGCACGCCGAGCTGGCCGGTGAGCGCGTTCGCCCGAAAACCGCCGCACCACACGACGGTCGCGGCAGGCACCCGCTCTTCGCCCTCGAGCTGCACTCCGTCCGCGGTCACCCCGGTCACCTTCACGCCTGGGCGCAGCTCGACGCCCATTTCGCGCATGGCGCGCTCGATCACGGGCTGCGCTTCACCCATGGCGTCGGCGATGCGTGGATTGCGGTCCATCAGCGTGACCTTCACCTCGGCCGGGCCTCCCGCGAGCTCCTCCAACCGGTGCGGCAGCTCCGAGGTAATCTCCGCGCCGGTCAGGCCGGCGCCGATGACGACCGCCTGGAAGCGGCCGGGCGACGGTGGTCGCGACGGCAACGCCTGCAGGTGCTTGAGGAGCCGTTCCGCCCCTTCGCAGGTATCCACGTCGAAGGCGTGCTCGACCAAGCCCGGGATCGGCGGGCGCACCAGCGCGCTGCCGAGTGCGACGACGAGCCGGTCGTAGTGCATCTGCTCCACCCCTGACCGCTTCTTGACGTCAACCCGCCTGCTGGGCACATCGATGCGCGCGACACGGCCCTGGATCGTCCTCACACCGATAGGCGTCAGGATGTCGCTGAACGGCACTTTGGCCGCCTCGAGGTCCAGCTCGTAGTTCCTGACACGCATGCTGTGGAAGCTGCGTGCGTCGACCAGAACGACCTCGGCCGGTTCCTCGAGCGTGGCGTCCGCGAGCTCTCTCGCCGCCCCCGCCGCCACCCAGAACCCGCTGAGGCCGCCGCCGAGTACCAGGATCGTCCGCATTGCCCGCCCTTCCTTGATCCGTCGCGTCGTCACAGCGTAGCGCCGCCTCACGCACACGCTACACGTCGATGGACACGCTCCTCGCCGCTCTTGTTCCGGTCGCATGCAGCACTTGGCGTCCTGCCGACGCCGCATGCACACTGACGCCCGGCCTCGCGAACCCCATCGCATCCTCGAGCAGCGGACCCGTGCCGTATCGCCCTGACAAGCCCGAACTGGAACCCCGCAGGCGCCACGGCGCATGGCTGTGGCTGATTCTGGTCGTCGTGATCCTCGCGATCGCCGGATGGCTGTACAACCGCTTCGGGTTGTCCAGCGCGCCGGAGCCGCCGACCGCGTCAATCGCATCCGTCGCGCCGGCGCCGGCCGCTTCGACGAACCTCCCGGAGACGGCGCCCGCGGGGGCACCCGCACTGCCGAGCTTTCCGGTGCCGACAACGAGCACCGCGACGCCCGCCACCGCGTCGGCAGCTGCGCTGAAGCCGCCCAGCGAAGCGTCCTTCTTCGACGCATTGAAGGGCGTGCTCGGCAAGGCAACCTCCGCGGGCGTCGGCGCCGCGTCAGCCTTGCCGATCGACGTGTTTCCGATTTCCGAGGGGCTGGTCCGACGCATCGTGGCGACGGTCGACGCGCTCGGCCGCAACGGCCCGATCCCCGTGCGCGTACGTCCGGTCCCGCCGCCCCCGGGGTTGCCGGACGTGACCCGGGAGGGTTCCCAGCTGACGTGGAGTGACGCCAACTGCACGCGTTACCAGCCGTTCATCGAGACCCTGAGCCGTACCGACATCCGGGCGTTGGTGAGGGTGTATTTCCACTACTACCCGCTGTTCCAGCAGGCCTACGAAAGGCTCGGCTTTCCGAACGGCTACTTCAACGACCGGCTGGTGCAGGTAGTCGATCTGATGATCGCCACGCCATCGGTCACGCCACCGATCGTGCTGACCCAGCCGCAGGTGCTGTACCAATTCGCGGACCCGACGCTGGAAGCGCTGCCGGCCGGGCAGAAACTCATGATCCGCATCGGCCCGCGGGACGAAGAGCTGGTGCGCGCGAAGCTGCGCGAGCTTCGCGCGGCGCTCGTGGCGGGCCACCCGAACGGCTGACGACGGCTCTCACCGCGCCCGTTGCGACGCACGCGGCACGGACGGCAGGTGCAAATCATGCCCGAGAAGATGGCCGACCTCCGCGTCGCCCGCGCATTGCGCGCACGCGCATAACTTTCGGCGACGACAGCTCCTGCGAGGGTCGGAACCTCGTCTCGATCGCTCAGGGTTCCCGCGCGCGACCCAACGGTTGCCGCACGGCCTATAAGCAGGGTCGGAACAACGACGCAGCGGCGTGCGTCCCTCCACCACGTCGGCTGCGGCAAAACGCCGCACTTCGCGCTGGCGGCGCGCCGATACAGTGCTGTCGATCCATCGAGGGGCACCGGCATGAAGGTGCGCGCAGGGAGTCTCGGCGGTTGCCGCCCGTCACGCGGAGGCGGCAACTGCGCGGCGCAGCCCTCGCGGATCATTGCGGACCGCGGCCACCCGCGCGTGGTGCGCGCGGTGCCTCCCCCATCTACGACCGGGCGCTGCGCCTCGCCGATGCGGTGCTGCGGTGACCTTCCTGTACGACGTCGCGGAGCTCTCGCGGCAGGGGTACACGCGTGACACTTTCAGAGTTGTACCCGGCCTCTGAGGAGCTCTCGGGCGGCGAGCGGTTGGTCTTCGACCTGTACGCCACGACCTGCGTGGGCGCCTACGTGCTGCTCATGGCGTTGGGCCTCGCCATGCGCCTGACGCAGGCCGACTGGGCGGGCGTCAGCCAGACGTTGTTCTACGAGATCCTCACCATGCACGGCGCGGGCATGATCGCCAACACCGCGCTCATCACGCTGGCGGTGATGTGGTTCTTCCTGCGCAAGTACGTGAAGCTGCACCTGTGGGCCTTC
>DASVGQ010000174.1:0-19333 GCA_036379455.1 Nevskiaceae bacterium | reverse complement strand
CGTGCATGATCACGAGCCACGGAGCGTCCGCAGCGTCGCTGCCGACGAAACGGTACTCGATCTCGAAGCGCTGGCCGTGGGCGTCGACGCCGATGCGGGCGTTCATGCGGCGGGCTTTGCGCGTTCGCGCTCGCGCAGGCGGAAGCGCTGGATCTTGCCGGTGGCGGTCTTGGGCAGCTCGGCGACGAACTCCAGCTGCTTGGGCGCCTTGTGCGGTGTGAGCTGCGTCTTGACATAGTCGTGCAGCTGCTGGCGCAACGCCTCGCTGCCCTCGACGCCCTGCTTGAGGACCACGAAGGCCTTGGTACGCATCAGCCCCTGTGCGTTCTCCACGCCGATCACCGCCGCTTCGAGCACCGCGTCGTTGCCGACCAGCGTCGCCTCGACTTCCGCCGGCGAGACGTACTGGCCGCTGACCTTGAGCATGTCGTCGCTGCGGCCGCAGTAGACGTAGTAGCCCTGCGCGTCGCGCAGGTACTTGTCGCCGGCCTTGGTCCATACGCCTTGGAAGGTGGCGCGCGAGCGTGCCGTGTCGCGCCAGTACATCAGCGGCGCGCTGGGACCCTTGATGTACAAATCGCCGATCTCGCCGTCCGCCACCGGCTTGCCGTCTTCGTCGCGCAGCGAGATCTCGTAGCCGGGCACCGGCGTGCCGGTGGTGCCGTAGCGCACGTCCTCGGCGCGGTTGCAGATGAAGATGTGCAGCATCTCGGTCGAGCCGATGCCGTCGAGGATGTCGGCGCCGAAGTGTTCCTTGAAGCGCAGGCCGATCTGCTCAGGCAGCGGCTCGCCGGCGGAAGTGCACAGGCGCAGCGCCACCGCCGAACGCGGCGGGATGGCCGGGTCGGCCAGCATGCTGGCGAACAGCGTCGGCACGCCGTAATAGACGGTGACCTTGCGCTCGGTGAGGCGCTTGAAGATGGCCGCCGGCGTAGGCCGCTCGGCCATCACGACGACCGTGGCACCGACCGCCAGCGGAAAGGTCACGGCGTTGCCGAAGCCGTAGGCAAAGAAGAACTTCGCCGCGGAGAAGACGACGTCGTCCTCGCGCAGCTTCAGCACGTTCTTGCCGTAGGTCTCGTTCGTCCAGTAGAGATTTCCGTGGCTGTGCACGACGGCCTTGGGCCGACCGGTGGAGCCGGAGGAGTACAGCCAGAAAGCGATATCGTCGGCGTAGGTGTCGGCCGCGGCGGCCAGCGGCGCCACGTCGAGGAAGTCGTCGAAGCGCACGCAGGGCTTCGCGACCTTCGATCCCGTCACGATCGTCGGCAGGGTCTTCGCCGCGCTCTCGCCGAGCGCCTCCTGCACCTTCTCGAGCAGCGCGGGAGACGTGAATACCGCCTGCGAACGGCTGTGGTCGATCATGTGCGCGTATTCGTTGGCCGGCAGCAGCGTGTTGACGCACACCGGCACGACGCCGGCATACAGGCAGCCGAGATAGGCGATCGGCCACTCGCGGCAGTCGAGCATGGCGATCAGCACACGCTCCTCGCGGTGCACGCCCAGCTTGTAGAGGGCGGCCGCGAAGCGACGGCTCTGCGCCTCGAGCTGTGCGTAGTTCAGCGTGCCGCCGTCGTCGAGGTAGGCGGGCTTGCCGCCCCGGCCTGCATTGAGGGTGAAAAGCCACTGCGCAAAGTTGAAGCGCTCAGGCGGCGCTACGAGCTGGGTCACGATCGTTCTCCTCGCTGCAACAAGTGTGGACGGTCCGATGCGGCCGCGTTCAGCGTGGCCGCCCGACAATCCGCCGATAAATCATTCCGCCAATGTGGTTTGTGGCCCGCAAAGCGCACTCGACCAGGCTGCGCCGCGGCGCCCGCCTGTGTCCGTCCCCGTCGCGCGGCCGGCTTCACGCGTCACTACGCGGCGCAGGGTCATGGCGCAGCACGCGCGCGACGCGCCGGACGGAAAACGCAGAGCGTTCAAGTGTGTCAGTGGGCCGGCGTGAATTCGATGGCGCCGTCGGGCAGCAGGTAGAGGATCAGCGCGCGTCCGCCGGTGACGGTCGGGTTGTGCGCCGAACCGGGCCCGTACACGACCCATCCCGCGCCGTGCCCGTCGAAGCGGGCTTCGCCTTCGATCGGCATGACGAGGTCGATCTCGCCGTTCGGATGCCTGTGATGCGGCCCCACGACGTCGCGCATGTCCACGACGTCCACCGACAGGTTGCGCGTTGCCGGTGACGGCTTGACCACCCGCCCGTAGCGAATGCCGCCGGCTTCCTGTGCGCACATCCAGCCTTCCTCCACGCCCGCGCGGCAAGCTTCCACGAGCTTGCCGAAGCTCGCCGTCCGCACGCCGAAGCGGGCGTTGAGGCCCGCGGCGAGCGCTGCATCCAGCGGCTTGCCGCCCGCGAAGGTCGTCAGGTCTGTCACCAGAACATCGAACTGTGCGCGTGGCATTGCGGCGAGGCCCCCTCGGTTGTGCGGAGCGCTGAGTATGATCAACATGCATGATGACGCATGCTGGCGCGAAACGTCAAACACTATAATGCATGTCAGGCTCTTGCCGGCAGGCGGATTTTCATGGCTCATGTGGGATGGGGGTGCGCGACATGCGTGCCGTGACGCGGGACGAAGGCGCGGCGCGCGACGCCTTCCTCGAGGCGCTCGGCGAACGCGTGCGCACGCTGCGGGCACGGCGTGGGCTGACGCGCAAGGGGCTGTCGCAGGCCGCCGGCGTGTCGGAGCGGCACCTGGCGAGCCTCGAGCAGGGGGTCGGCAATGCCTCGATCCTGATCCTGCGCGAGGTGGCGCATGCGCTCAGCTGCCCGCTGCCGGAGCTGCTCGGCGACGAGACCGCGGTGTCGCCCGAGTGGCTGCTGCTGCGCGATCTGCTGCGCAACCGCAGCGTGGCGGAGCTGCAGCGCGCGCGGCTGGTGCTGGCGCCGCTGTTCGGCGCCGCGCCGGAAGCGGTGGCGGCGCGCCTGCGCCGCATCGCCCTGATCGGGCTGCGCGGCGGCGGCAAGTCGACGCTCGGCGCGCGCCTCGCGGCGCAGCTCGACGTGCCGTTCATGGAGATCAATCGGGAGATCGAGCGCATCGCCGGCGGCTCCGTGTCGGGCATCTACGATCTGTACGGCGCCGGCGCCTACCATCGCTATGAACAGCGCGTGCTCGAGGAGATCATCCGCGACCACGAGGACGTGGTGATCGCCACGCCCGGCAGCATCGTTTCGGAAGCCTCGACCTTCAGCCTGCTGCTGTCACACTGCTACACCGTGTGGATCCAGGCCTCGCCGGAAGAGCACATGGCGCGCGTGGTGGCGCAGGGCGATCTGCGACCGATGGGCGGCAACGTCGATCACACCGAGGCGATGGAGGACCTGCGGCGCATCCTCGCCGGCCGCGAGGCCTTCTACGGCAAGGCCGACCTGCGGGTGGATACCACCGGGCTGGACGTCGACCAGGCCTTTGATCGCCTGCGGAGCAGCATTGATCGCGCCCGCGCCGGCCTGACCGTCGCGGACGGAGCGGCCGATGCCTCGCGCCGGCGGAAGGTTGATCCCGTCGTGGACATGCAGTATTCTGCATAGACGTTCAATGCCTGCATGATTGTGCAGTACAACATTTCCCGGAGGAATGAACGGTGCCGAACCTTGCTACCCAGTTGCCCGAGGCCCCCAAGGCGGACTCGCTCGTCGTCGATTACCGCACGGACCCCTCGCGCTACCGCCACTGGAGCTTCAGCGTGGACGGCGCGATCGCGACGCTCAGCATGAACGTCGATGAGGACGGTGGCATCCAGCCGGGCTACAAGCTCAAGCTCAACAGCTACGACCTCGGCGTCGACATCGAGCTGCACGATGCGGTCAACCGGCTGCGCTTCGAGCATCCCGAAGTGCAGGCCGTCATCGTCACGAGCTCGCGCGACCGCGTGTTCTGCTCGGGCGCCAACATCTTCATGCTCGGGCTGGCGACGCACGCGTGGAAGGTGAACTTCTGCAAGTTCACGAACGAGACGCGCAACGGGCTCGAGGACTCGAGCCAGGACGGCAGCCTGAAGTTTCTCGCCGCAGTTACCGGCGCCTGCGCCGGCGGTGGCTTCGAGGAGGCACTGGCCTGCGACCAGATCCTGCTGGTTGACGACCGCTCCTCGGCGGTGTCCCTGCCGGAAGTCTCGCTGCTCGGCGTGCTGCCCGGCACCGGCGGCCTCACGCGGCTGACGGACAAGCGCCACGTGCGCCATGACCTTGCGGACGTGTTCGCCACCAGCGTGGAAGGCGTGCGGGGGCAGCGGGCGGTGGACTGGAAGCTGGTGGACGCCGTCGCCAAACCTGCGCACTTCGAAGAGAAGGCCCGCGAGATGGCGCTGGCGCTGGCGAAGCAGACGAAGCGGCCGGGGCCGGGCAAGGCCCGTGGCGTCAAGCTCACCCCCATCGAGCGCCGCCTCGACGACAAGGGCGTGCACTACACAACCCTCGACGTCGAGATCGACCGCGCGGCGCGCGTGGCGACCATCACGGCGAAGGCGCCCGAGAAGGATCTGCCCGCCGACATCGCCGGCATCGAGAAAGCCGGCGCGAGCTGGTGGCCGCTGCGCTTCGGCCGCGAGCTGGACGATGCGATCCTGCACCTGCGCACCAACGAGCTCGAGATCGGCACCTGGGTGCTGAAGACGCGCGGCGATGCGAAGCGCGTGCTGGCGGCCGACGCCAGCCTCGTGGCCCACCGAGACCACTGGTTCGTGCGCGAGACGATCGGTCTGCTGCGCCGCGCCTTCGCGCGGCTCGACGTCTCCTCGCGCAGCATGTTCGCGCTGATCGACGCCGATTCCTGCTGCGCCGGAATCTTCGGCGAGTTCGCCTTCGCCGCCGACCGCAGCTACATGCTTTCGCTTCCGGACGAACCGGAAGCCGCGCCGCGCATGACGCTTGACGAGGTCAACTTCGGTCTGCTGCCGATGGTGACCGGGCAGAGCCGGCTGGCGCGCCGCTTCTACAACGACGAGGCGCCGATTGCCGCGGCGCGCAAGAAGCTCGGCGCCGCACTGGACCCGAAGACGGCGCGCGAGCTCGGGCTCGTGACCATGACGCCCGACGACATCGACTGGGACGATGAGATCCGCATCGCGTTGGAGGAGCGCGCGGCGCTGTCGCCGGACGCCCTGACCGGCATGGAGGCCAACCTGCGCTTCAACGGCGTGGAAACCCTCTGGAGCCGGGTCTTCGGCCGCCTCACTGCCTGGCAGAACTGGATCTTCCAGCGACCCAATGCGGTGGGCGAGCGCGGCGCGCTGAAGGTCTACGGCAAGGGCCTCAGCGCGAAGTTCGACTTCCGCCGCGTCTGAGCCATCGCACGCCGCTCGCAGCAACCACCACCATCCATCCCGGCTTCGCCGCCACCCGTCACGGAGATTTCATCCATGTCCAGCATCAACTACAGCGACAAGATTCCCAACAACGTCAACCTCGACCAGGACCGCACGCTGCAGCGCGCGCTGGAGAAGTGGCAGCCGAACTTCCTCGGCTGGTGGCGCAACCGCGGGCCGGAGGATTCCACGACTCACGACGTCTACCTGCGGACGGCGATCAGCGTGGATCCCAAGGGCTGGGCACACTTCGGCTACGTCAAGATGCCCGACTACCGCTGGGGCATCTTCATGAATCCCGCCGAGCAGAACCGCAAGGTTTCCTTCGGCGACAACAAGGGCGCCGAGGCCTGGCAGGAAGTCCCCGGAGAGCACCGCGCCAATCTGCGACGGTTGATCGTCACGCAGGGCGACACCGAGCCGGCGTCCGTCGAGCAGCAGCGCCACCTCGGCCTCACGGCGCCGTCGCTCTACGACCTGCGCAACCTGTTCCAGGTGAACGTCGAGGAAGGACGCCATCTGTGGGCCATGGCCTATCTGCTGCACCGCTACTTCGGCCGCGACGGCCGCGAGGAGGCGGAGCTGCTGCTGCAGCGCCATTCCGGCGATACCGACAACCCACGGATTCTTGGCGCCTTCAACGAGAAGACCCCGGACTGGCTGGCCTTCTTCCTGTTCACCTACTTCACCGACCGCGACGGCAAGTTCCAGCTCTCGGCGTTGGCGGAGAGCGCCTTCGACCCGTTGTCGCGCACGACGAAGTTCATGCTGACCGAGGAAGCGCACCACATGTTCGTCGGCGAAAGCGGCATGTCGCGCATCGTGCAGCGCACGAGCGACGTGATGAGCCAGCTCAAGACCGACGATCCGGCGAAGGTGCGCGCGGCCGGCGCGATCGACTTCGACACCATCCAGCGCTACCTGAACTTCCACTACAGCGTGACGATCGACCTGTTCGGCGCCGACCGCTCGAGCAATGCGGCCAACTTCTACGCCGCGGGGCTGAAGGGCCGCTACGAGGAGGAGAAGCGCACGGACGACCACGTCCTGCACGACCAGCCCTACAAGCTGCTGGAGGTGGTGGACGGCGAGCTCAAGGAGACCGAGGCGCCGATGCTCAACGCCCTGAACGAAGTGCTGCGCGATGACTTCATCAAGGACAGCGAGCTCGGCATCCGCCGCTGGAATCGCATCATCGAGAAAGCCGGCCAGGGCTTCCGGCTCAAGGTGCCGCACAAGGCCTTCAACCGGAGAATCGGCCCGCTGGCGGAGATCAAGGTGTCGCCGGACGGCGAGGTGATCAGCAACGAGGAGTGGGCGACCCGCGAAGACGAGTGGCTGCCGACTACCGAGGATCGCGCCTTCGTCGCTTCGCTGATGGGGCGCGTGGTGGAGCCGGGCAAATTTGCTGGCTGGATCGCTCCGCCGCGCACCGGCATCGACCGCAAGCCGATCGACTTCGAGTACGTGCGCTTCAACTGAAGCAGGCGGTCAATCGGCGGACGGCATCGGCCAGGCGTCGTCCGCCTGAGGCGGGTTACCGGAAGGCCGGCGCGGTATCACCGCGTCAGCCTTCACGCCTGCGGGCGGATGCTATCCTGCCGCGCCGCCGCCGGCCCGCGCGCAGGGGACGGCGCATGGCGCGTCGCGACGCGCGATCAGGGGACTCCGGGATGCACGAATGAAGTTCAGGGACTTCCACGCCGGCCAGATCATCGACGCCGGCCCCTATCGCGTAACGGAAGACGACGTCGTCGGCTTTGCCAGCCGCTGGGACCCGCAGTGGTTCCACACCGACCCCGCACGAGCGGCGCACGGGCCCTTTGGTGGACTGATCGCTTCGGGCATGCACACGCTGGCGATCGCGATGCACCTGCTGGTGCCGGTCGCGCTGGTGGGCTCCGAGTCCTACGCCTCGCCTGGCCTCGCCTACGTGAAGTGGCCCAATCCGGTGCACGTCGGCGACGCGCTGCGGCTGCACGTCGAGGTTCTCGAAGTGCGTTGCTCGCAGAAGCGGCCGACACTCGGCATCGTCCGCTGGCGCTGGCAGCTCTTCAACCAGCGTGACGAGAAGACGCTGGAAACCGAGGCGACGAGCCTGTTTGATCTCACGACTTCGGGCGCTCCCGATTCCTGATCCGCTCCGCTGCGCTTCCGGGACAAGTGGCATTAGCCACCCTTCGGGTCGATGTGCCGGTGATCGCGTGAAGGCCCTGGGTCCGGCGCAGCGTCGTCGCGGACTCCCGGCCTTGACCGTCTCGGCGCCGGCGTTGTCTACTACCGCGCTCCGCACGGTACACATGCAGTCGCGACACGCCGTATGCCGCATCGCGTCCCGACCGCTTGACCTGCGGCACACCTGCGGTTTGACACCCGGCAGGCATCGGGAGGAGAGATACGATGCTCAAGGCAGCCTATCTGAAGCTGCTGTACGCCTTGTTCGCGCTGGCCGCACTGTTCATCGTGGCCTCCGTGCCGATCATCATCGCCAATGCGATGGGCCGGACGACGGGCGCCTACGGCCTGCTGTGGGGCGACGCGACCGTCGCCTACATCCTGCAGTTCTCGACGATGTTGGCGGCGCCGTGGATCCTGCACGAGCACAACCACATCTTCACGACCGCCGTGCGCTCGATGCTGCCGCAGCGCTACCGACGCCTGCACGAGGATCTCGTCTATATCCTGTGCGCCGTCCTGTGCCTCGGGATGGCCGCCTTCGGTGCGTGGGGCGCATGGAACGCTTTTGCAACCGGTGCCACGGACATCCGCTCGATCACGATCCCCGGCTGGATCCTCTACGCCTCGTTGGTGCCGGGTTTCGGCTTGATGGGCGTCGAGTTCCTCGTGTTCCTGTTTGCCCGGCAGTCGATGTTCAGCGGTGATCGGGTGAGCGTCTGAACGGGGGCGCCGCAATGTCGCGGACTCTGCGGGCGGCCTGCGAAGCGAGCAGAGGAAGCGCGGCGCGGGAAGCTGGCGCCGGCTGCGTGGCGAACGATCTGCGCGCGGGCGACTGAGGAATCCCCATGGAATGGTATTTCGCGGGCGCCCTGCTGATCGGCACCGTGCTGGTACTGATGGCCTGCGGCGTCCCGGTCGCGCTGGCGTTCATCGTCGCCGACGTGATCGGCGCGCTGGTGTTCATGGGCGGCTTCGTCGGCCTGCAGCAGCTGATCGCAAACTCGACCGACTCCATCACCGTGTTCACGCTCGTCCCGATCCCCTTGTTCATCCTCATGGGCGAGCTGTTTTTCCACACCGGCCTTGCCGTGCGGGTCTTCGACGTGCTCGACAAGACCTTCACGCGTGTGCACGGACGCCTGGCCTACATCACCGTGCTGGGCGGCGCGCTGTTCGCCACGCTCTCGGGTTCGACCATCGCCAACACCGCGATGATGGGCGAGATGATGGTGCCGGAGATGACCAAGCGCGGCTACAAGAAGGCCATGGCGCTGGGGCCCATCCTCGGTGCCGGCGGCCTGGCCATGATCATTCCGCCGTCGACAATCGCGGTGCTGCTCGGCAGCATCGGCCGGATCGACGTCGGCCAGCTGTTGATCGCCGGCGTGATTCCGGGCTTCGTCATGGCGGCGCTGTACATGATCGTGATCGTCGCGCGCACGCGGCTCGATCCGGAGGCCGCGCCGGCCTACGCGGTCGAGCAGCTGCCGTGGTGGGAAGTGGCCTTCCTCGTTCTGACTCGCGTGGCACCGATGGGCCTGGTGATCGTCGCCGTGGTCGGCACCATGCTCATTGGCGTGGCCACACCCTCGGAAGCCGCCGCCTTCGGCGTGCTCGCCGTCTTCATCCTCGCGATCGGCTACCGCGTGTGCAGCTGGGAGGCGCTGAAGAAATCCTTCCTCGGCACGGTCCGCATCAGCGGCATGCTGCTGCTGATCGTCATCGGCTCTTCCACCTTCAGCCAGCTGCTCGCGTTCTCCGGGACGGTGACGGGCTTTCTGGAGCTCATCACCGACGCCCATCTGACCCCGATGCTGGCGATGATCGCGATGTTCGGCGTGGTGTTCGTCATGGGCATGTTCATGGAGCAGATTTCCATCATGCTCATCACGCTGCCGATCTTCATGCCCATCGTCAGCTCCATGGGTTTGGACCCCGTATGGTTCGGGGTTATAGTCCTGATCGGCTTGGAAACGGGCCTCATCACGCCGCCTTTCGGGATGGAGCTTTTCGCGCTCAAGGGTGTCGTGCGGGAGTACGCGTCGCTTTGGGAGATTGCCCGCGCGGGCCTGCCGTTCCTGGCGGCTGAAGTCGCTACCGCCGCCTTGGTCCTGGTATTTCCCGTTCTGGCGACCGCCCTGATTCCGTCGGTGACCAGTTGATCACAAAACCCAAATTTAAGGAGAGGACGTCGTGACCATCGTGAACAAGCTCGTCAAGGGCATTGCCGTGGGAGGGCTGGCCGTGGGGTTGGGGCTGGTCAGCAACGCAAGCCTTGCTGCGCCGGAGATCGTCCTGCGCACCGTTTCCTACTTTCCCAAGCAGGTGGATCTGACGCAACAGTTCCTGCAGTTCGTCAAGGAAGTCAACGAGGACAAGTCGCTGGGCATCGAGATGAAGTTTCTCGGTGGCCCGGAGGTCATCCCGAGTACCCAGCAGGGGCTGGCGCTGAAGAATGGCGTGGTTGACGTCGTCTACGGCCCGTCGAACAACTACTACAGCGACACACGCGCCGGCGAGGCGCTGCCGGCGAGCACCATCGATGCCGAGCAGGCGCGCAAGTCCGGCGGGATGAAGCTGCTGAACTCCATCTACGAATCGAAGCTCAACGCTCACCTGCTCGGCTGGTTCGGGTCGGGCGTGCAGTTCTTCCACGTCTGGACGAACACCGAGCCGAAGTTCGCGGCGGACGGCAAGATCGAGGGCCACCTGCCGCTGCGCTCGGTCGAGCTCTACCAGGGCGTGCTGCAGGGCATGGGCTTCAACCCGGTGACCGTCCAGGTGCCAGACGTCTATACCGCCCTCCAGCGCGGTGCCGTCAAGGGCGTGGCGTGGCCGACGGTCGGCGTGGGCGACCTGGGCTGGATGGATTACCTGAAGTATCGCGTCGATCCCGGCTTCTTCAACAACACCACCATCGTCATGGTGAACCTCAAGGCGTGGAACAAGATCCCCGCTGACAAGCGCGCCAAGCTGCAGGAGCTGGCCGATCGCTTCGAGGTGAAGTCGACGGCCGAGTTCGTCGAGGTCGCGAAGAAGACGATGGAGACCTTCAAGACCAAGGGCGGGCAGGTCTACAACATGCCGCCGGCGGCGGCCAAGCGCTTCAAGCATCTCGCGACCACCGTGCCGTGGGAGGAGATGCGCAAGTCCGGGATGCCAGCGGAGCAGGTGGAAGCTCTCCGCAAGGCGTTCAATCCGGGGCAGTAGCCGCTCCGGGAACGGGAGGGCTCCACCGCTGTTGGCAGCGGTGGAGCACGCTGGTACCCGGCGTCGCATACCGGCGCGGTGACCGGGAATTGCACCCACGAGAAGCCGGCGATGGCGGCGCTCATGCGCTGTGGTGCGCGGCGCTGCGCATGAGGCGCAGTGTCGTGAGGGGGTGCGCCGGATATCGCACAATCGCTTCGGCGGCATTGCACAGCGCGAGGCGTTCCTGCCCCGCTGAGGCTCGGACCCGGAGGGGATGCCGTCGACCGGGCTGCTCGGTGCCGCGAACGAGCGGCCGTGCGGCGGAGCGCCCGCGGGGGCCGGCGAACGGACTCGTGGGGTGGACCGACTGAGCGCAAGGAGCAGACGCGGCACGTGAAGGGAATGAAGGTCGGGCGCCTTGGGCGCAGCGCACTTGGGGCGCTTCTGCTGCTCGCGCTGTGCGCGCCGACTGCACACGCTGCCGTGCCGCTGCCCGGGGCCGACATGCCGCTCTGGTGGGGGCTGCCCTTCGCCGGCCTGCTGCTTTCCATCGCCGTGGCGCCGATCATCTTTGCGCGCCTGTGGCAGCGGCATTACGGCAAGGTGGCGCTGTTCTGGGGGCTGCTGACCGTCGTCCCTCTGGCGCTGTTCGCGGGGCCGATGCCGGCTACCACCGCCGTGCTCGAGACGGTGCTGCTCGATTACGTCCCCTTCCTGATCCTGATCGCATCGTTGTATACGATTGCGGGCGGCATCCTCGTCACCGGCAACCTGCGTGGCACGCCGGTGACCAACACGGTGCTGCTGATCATCAGCACGGTGCTGGCATCGTTCATCGGGACGACGGGAGCGGCGATGGTGATGATCCGGCCGCTGCTGCGGGCCAACCGCAGCCGCCGCTTCAACGCGCATGTCGTGGTGTTCTTCATCTTTCTCGCGTGCAACATCGGGGGCTCGCTGACGCCGCTCGGCGATCCGCCGCTGTTCGTCGGCTTCCTGCGCGGCGTGCACTTCTTCTGGACGACGGAGCACCTGTTCCGTGAAAGCCTGACGGTCGCGGTGATCCTGCTGATCCTGTTCTTTCTCATCGATCGCTGGTTCTACCGACACGAGACGAGTGAAGTCCGGGATGGCGTAGCTGAGCTCACCGGCGCCGTCGGCGTGCGCGGGCTGATCAACCTGCCGCTGCTGGCCGGCGTCATCGGCGCGGTGCTGCTGTCGGCATGGTGGCACCCGGGCGTCGTGTTCGAACTCCTCGGCGTGCACCTGCGGCTCGAGAACCTCACGCGCGACGTGGTGATGATTCTCATGGCGGTGCTGTCCGTCGTGCTCAGCAAGCACGCCTACCGCGAGGCCAACGGCTTCGAATGGGAGTCGATCCTCGAGGTCGGCAAGCTCTTTGCCGCCATCTTCATCTGCCTCGTGCCGGTCGCGGCCATGCTGCAGGCCGGCGAGCAGGGGCCGCTCGGCGGCCTGATCCGGCTCGTGACGAATGCGGACGGCAGCGGCAACAGCCTGATGTATTTCTGGTTGACAGGGCTGCTGTCGTCGTTTCTGGACAACACGCCGACCTACCTTGTGTTCTTTGACGTCGCGGGCGGCGATCCGCAGCGGTTGATGACCAGCGGCGCGGCGGTTCTCGTGGCGATCTCGGCCGGCGCGGTGTTCATGGGCGCCAATACCTACATCGGCAATGCACCGAATTTCATGGTCTACGCCATCGCCCGCCGCCAGGGTGTGCACATGCCGCACTTCTTCGGCTACATGGCGTGGTCGATCGTGATCCTGATCCCGGTCTTCGCGCTCGTCGGGTGGCTGCTCATTGCTTGAGCCGCGCGCAGCGCGCAACCGGGCGCACGGTTTCCGCTAGCATGGCGTCCCGTGCCGGCCCGCGCGCGGCTCGCCGATACGCAGGCGGACGCGCACCTGCCTGCGACGCAAAGCGCGCCGGTGCTGGGCGGCCCTGCATGACGATGGATACCTGATGACGACACGCTTTGAGGGAACCGAGCGCTACGTTGCGACCGACGATCTGCTGATGGCGGTGAACGCGGCGGTCACGCTCGCGCGGCCGCTGCTCGTCAAGGGCGAGCCGGGGACCGGCAAGACGCAGCTCGCGCGAGAGGTGGCGAAGGCGCTCGCGCGGCCGTTCTTCGACTGGCCCATCAAGTCGACCACCAAGGCGCAGCACGGGCTCTACGAATACGACGCGGTGTCGCGCCTGCGCGACTCGCAGCTCGGCGAAGCCAGGGTGCACGACATCCGCAACTACATCGTCAAGGGGCGCCTGTGGGAGTGCTTCGAGTCCGAGGTGCAGCCGGTGCTGCTGATCGACGAGATCGACAAGGCCGACATCGAGTTTCCCAACGACCTGCTGCGCGAGCTGGACGAGATGGAGTTCTACGTGCACGAGACGCACGAGACCATCCGCGCGCGGCAACGGCCGATCATGATCATCACCTCCAACAATGAGAAGGAACTGCCGGCGGCGTTTCTGCGGCGCTGCTTCTTCCACTACATCCGCTTCCCCGACGAAGAGACGATGCAGAGAATCGTCGACGTGCACTTTCCGGGGCTCAAGAAGCGCCTGCTGCGGGAGGCGATGGAAGTGTTCTTCGGGCTGCGCGAGCTGCCCGGCCTGAAGAAGAAGCCCTCCACCTCCGAGCTGCTGGACTGGCTCAAGCTGCTGCTCGCGGAAGACATCGATCCAGAAGTGCTGCACGAGACCAGCGTGAAGAAGTCGCTGCCGCCGCTCTACGGCGCGCTGCTGAAGAACGAACAGGACGTGCACCTGTTCGAGCGCCTCGCGTTTCTTGCTTCCCGCGCCGGCTGACCGACGGGCGCGGCGTCGCCCTCACGCTCGGGCAGGCAGTGTGCCGGCCCTCAGCGTGAGCCGCAGCCAGCCCCAGGCGAGGACCGCGAGCAGCGCGCAGACCGTCATCGTCAGCGCCATGGCGACCGGCGTGCCGGTGTAGAGCAACCCGGCGCATACGCTTGCCACGGCTCCAAGCCCGTACTGCCCGACGCCGAACAGCGCGGAAGCCGCGCCGGCCGTCTGCGGGTACAGATCCAGCAGCCCGGCGATGGAGTTGGCTCCCATGACGCCGATCGGCCCCACGGCGGCGAGCAGCGTGATGACGACCGCGGCAAGGCCACCGAGATCGAGTGCCGAGCAGGCGAGCATGGCCGCGCAGCCGACCAGGCTCGCCACGGCGCCGACGCCGAGCAGCCGCACGTAGCCGAAGCGCATCACGTAGCGGCCGTTGAGCCAGTTGCACGCGGCCAGGCCGACGGCGTTGAGCCCGAAGAAGAAGCCGAAGTACTGCGGGTCGACGTGGAAGATCGCGATGTAGACGAAGGGTGAGCCGGTCAGATACGCGAACAGCGTGGCGTAGGACAGCCCGCCGCACAGCAGGTAGGCCCACGCGCGCCGGCTGTCGAGCACGGTGCGGTAGCGCCGGAAGTACCCGCCGAGCGACAGTCCCGCGCGATGGCCGGCGTCGTTCGTCTCCGGCAGGCGCAGGATGACGAGCAGCATCAGCGCCGCGCCGAACGCGAACATCAGCCAGAAGATCGCGCGCCATCCCGCGTACAGGAAGATCTGCCCGCCGATGAGCGGCGCCACCATCGGCGCGAAGGCGGTCACCATCATGACGAAGGACATCGCGCGTGCCGCGCGATTGCCGGCCCACAGGTCGCGGATCACGGCGCGGCCGGGCGCCGAGGTGGCTGCCGCCCCTAGCCCCTGAGCGCCGCGCGCGGCGATCAGGCCGGCCACGCCGACGCTCGCGACCGACGCGAAGGTTGCGACGAGATACAGGACCAGACCGGCGATGAGGACCGGGCGCCGGCCGAAGCGATCCGACAGCGGTCCCCAGAACACCTGCCCGAACGCGATGCCGACGAAGTAGGCGCTGACGGTCTGCTGGACGAAGGCGGCGGTGCTGCCGAACTCCGCGACGATCGCCGGCATGCTCGGCAGGTAGGTGTCGATGGACAGCGGGCCGATCGCGGCCAGCAGCCCGAGCAGCAGGATCAGTTCCGCGCCGCTTCTGGCCGGGCGGCGCACGGAGTCAGCGACGGCGCAGCCGATACACGCCCGCGTGCAGCGCGGTCAGTCCCTGCTCGCGGAAGCCCGGCTGCTCGGTCAGCACGTCCTTGCGCTCGAGCGTTTCAATGTCCCAGGCGTCGGCGAACAGCGCGCGCAGCTCCTGCGGATCCACGGAGAACGGCGGGCCTTCCATTTCCGGCTGCGGGTAGTCGAGCGTGACCATCAGGCCGGTGCAGCCCTGCGGGAGATGCGCGTAGACCTGCGCCGCGTAACGCCGTCGATCCTCTGCCGGTTGCGCGATGATCGCCGCACGGTCGTAGAACGCGCCGCAGCCCGCGAGCAGCGCGTGGTCGAGGTCGAAGACGCTGGTTCGCACGATCTCGATGCCGCCTGCCGTGTAGCGCTCCGGATGGTCTGCTCGTCGCACCGGCGTCAGCCGATGCTCGGCGTAGAACTGCTCGATGGCGAGGTCGGAGACCTCCACGCCGAGGACCTGCAGCCCCTGCGCCGCGAACCAGGCCATCGCCGGCGACTTGCCGCACAGCGGCACGAAGACGCGGGTGCTGGGCGGCACGCCGAGCCCGGGCCAGTAATGGGTCAGCGACGCCGAGACTTCCGCGTGATGCCAGCCGGTGCGCCCTTCGCGCCAGCGCTGCTGCCAGTACTCCGTTCGCATGGCGGGACCCCGTTGTCGTCGCAGTCGGATTCCGATTCTAGCGGGCGACGGCGCCGGTACACGGGTGGTGTTACCGCGCTGGCGGGGATCCGCGGGCTCCCGTCGCGCCCGGCGTCGGCCGGGCTCCGACGCTTGCAGTATGTTGGGCGCTCGCCTGCCTCGCCGGTCAGCGATGACGATCGTCCTCAGCGCCTTTGCGCGCAGCCGCCTGTTTCCCGATCCGCCGCGGCCCAATGCGCTTCTCGGCGTGACGCCGGCGGAGTTCGAACGCTCGCTCAATCAGCGCGACGCGGTGCGCGAGCTGCAGGGCTACGCGCCCTTCTGCCGCCTTCGCGTTTACCGGAACTGGACGCCGACGCGCTGCCTGACGGTGCCGATCACCGACGCGAATCGGCACCTGCTGCGCAGCGCCTACGAGGCGCGCACGCTCGACGAGCTGCCGGTGCTCGTGCGCTGGCTGGAAGGCGTCGAGGCGCCGGTGGCGCGGTACCTGGTCGTCATTCTCTATGACCGCGAGCAGATGCGGCGCGAGGGCAGCCCGGTGGACGCCGACTGGGCCGTCGTGGGTTGCCTCGCGACCGCCGAGCCGGAGGAGATTCCGATGGCGCCGATCACCGCGATGCGCAACGCCCTGGGCGTGGCGGAAGGCGGCTCGGGGGTGGCGCTGGACCGCGTGGCCTACCGGCGCAGCGTCGAGTACTGGGCGCATCACGCGAACTGGCGTTGATGCACGGCCAGGCTGCGGGCCGCGTCAGGCGTGGTTGGTCCGCCGCGCCAGCCAGCCGAGCAGCTTGTCGAGCGCGAAGCCGATGAGCGACATGATGACGATCGGGACGAACATGTCGGCGGTGTGGAAGTTGCGCGAGGCGATGACCAGCACATAGCCGAGGCCGTTGGTGGAGGCCACCATCTCCGCCAGCAGCACCACAATGCAGGCGATGACCGCTCCGATGCGGATCCCGGTGATGATGGCAGGCAGGCACGCGGGCAGCACGACCCGGTGCAGCGCACGGCCGCGCGACGTCCCCATCGAGGCCGCCGACCACAGCATCCTGCGGTCCACGAGCGCCACGGCTTCCGAGGTCGCGATCAGGATCGGAAACAGCGACTCGATGGCGACCAGCGCGATCTTCGGCGCGCTGGCGAAGCCGAGCGTCAGCAGCAGCGCGGGATAGAGCGCGATCTTCGGCAGCGGGGCAAGCACGCCTATGAAGACTTCGAGCATCCGCGCCGTGGGGCGGAAGGAAGCGGCCGCGATGCCGAGCACGACGCCGGCGGTGATGCCGAGCGCCAGCCCCGCCGCCAGGCGTTGCAGCGTCAGGGCGAGCTGGCCCCGCAGCTGCGCATCCGTCATGAAGAACCACAGGCGTTCGAGAACGCTGGACGGTGCCGGCAGCACCACCGGGGTGAAGGCGCCGAAGCGGCAGGCGGGTTCCCACGCGACGAGCACGGCGACGATGGAGGCGACGCCCAGCCAGCGCGCGGCGGAAGGCCGGAGCTCGCCGGTCACTGGATCGCCCAATGCGTCAGGTGGCGCGTGGCCCACGCCAGCAGCCGATCCAGCAGCAGGCCCAGCGCACCGAGCAGCAGCACCAGCGCGTACATGCTGACGTTCTGCCCGGTGTCGAAGTGGGCGAACAGCAGGCTGCCGATGCCGTCGGTGCGCGCGATCATCTCGGCGGTGACCATCACGATCAGCCCGAACATCGTGCCGGTGCGCGTGCCCGCGGCGATCTCGGGCAGCGTGGCGGGAAGCACGACGCGCCACAGGCGCCGCAGCGGAGAGGTGCCCATTGCCGCGGCGGCCCATTCGAGCCGCTCGTTGAGGCGCCGCGACCCGTCCGCCGTGTGGTAGATGATCGGCAGCGTGGCGGTGGTCGCGATCACGAACACCTGCGACACGTCGCCGGCGCCGAACCACAGCATGACGATGGGCAATACTGCGGCCTTGGGGATGGGATAGCTCAGCGCCAGCAGCGGGTCGATCAGCGCACGCATCACCGGGATGCGGCCGATGACGAGGCCGAGCGACACGCCGCCGACGAGCGACAGCGCCATGCTGACGGCAAGCCGGCGCAGGCTTGCCGCCAGCGCGTTCCACACGTCGGCGTGCCCCAGCATGCCCAGCAGTCGCGGCACGACGGTCGCCGGTCCGGGCAGGAAGTCGGCGTGCACCGCGCCGGCCGCGCCCTGCCACGCGAGCAGCAGGATCGCGACGGTGGCGGCATAGATGAAAGCGGTGCCGCCCCAGTGCCGCAACGCCGCGGCTTCAGGCATCGGCGTGCATGGCCATCATCACGCTGCCGAGGTCGATCACGTGTTGCTGGTAGCGCTCGTCACGCAGCAGCGTCTGGCGACGGCGCGGACGCGGCAGGTCGACGTTCACCTCGCTGTGCACGCGCCCGGGCGAGCGGTCGAGCACTACGACCCGGTCAGACAGGTATACCGCCTCGTCGACGCTGTGGGTGACGAATACGATGGTCTTGTGGTGGCTGTCCTGGATGCGCAGCAGCTCGTCCTGCAGGACGCTGCGCGTGTAGGCGTCGAGCGCGCCGAAGGGTTCGTCCATCAGCAGGATGCCGGGGTCGTAGGCGAGCGTGCGCGCGATGGCGACGCGTTGGCGCATGCCGCCCGAGAGCTGCTTGGGGTAGAAGTCGGCGAAGCCGTCGAGGTGCACCAGCGAGAGCATGTCGTGGACGACGCGATTGACGTCGCCGCGCTTCATGCCGCCTTCGCGCAGCCCGTAGGCGATGTTGCCGCGTACCGTCAACCACGGAAACAGCGCGGCATCCTGGAATACCAGTCCGCGGTCGCGCCCGGGCGCGTCGACCAGCCGGCCGTTCGCGTGGATGCTGCCGTGGGTCGCGAGGATGAAGCCGCCGATGATGTAGAGCAGCGTGCTCTTGCCGCAGCCGCTGGGACCGAGGATGGAGACGAACTCGCCTCGGCCAACCTTCAGGTGGATGTCCTGCAGCGCGAGGAAATCCTTCTCCGGGCCAGGGAAGCTCTTGCTTACGCCTACCAGCGACAGCGCCGGAGGCGAAGCGGATACGGCGGCATCAGCGGTCATGGCAATCGCGTGCGGGTGACGGCGTGGAAAGGGATCACGCGGGGTCCTCCCGCGTGATCCTGACGCTGCCTACTGCGCGACGATCGTCACGCCGGGCTGGACGTAGTCCTGCGCCTTCAGCCTCTTCTTCAGCGCACCGTTGTCGTAGAACAGGTCGAACATGTGCTGCACGACCGACACGTCGATGGCGCCGTGCGACCAGCGGTGGAAGTCCTTGTCCGTGAACATGAAGCTCTGCAGCACGGGTGCCGGCAGCTTGGTGACCTCGGAGATGAGCTCGATGGACGCCTCGTGGTGCGTCTGGAAGCGGTCCGAGGCGGCGGCGAAATCCTTCGCGAACTGCGCGATGGCCTTGGGGTGCGCTTCCAGGGCCTGCCGGCGGCAGGCTTCCACCAGCTCGATATTGGACGGCAGCACTTGGCCGATGTCACCGAGCCGCCGGATGCCCCCTTCCTTTTCCGCCTTGGCCGCGAAAGGCTGGACCAGCACGATGGCGTCCACCTGGCCGCGCTTGAGGGCAGTGAGCCCGATCGGGAAAGGCACTTCCACGATACTGACGTCCTTGTCCGGGTCCAGTCCGTTGTGCCGCAGCCAGGCGCGCGTGAACAGGTCCACCTGCGAGCCGATGGTGTTGACCGCGACCGTCTTGCCCTTGAGGTCTTGAACCGTCTTGATGGACGAGTCGGCTCGCGTGGCCCAGTAAGGGTGGAAGGACTGAGGCGACTCGCCGATCACCGAGCCGATCAGCACCGGCTGCAGGCCTGCCGTGTCGATCGCCTTGGCGAGCGTCAGCGGCGCGTTGATGCCGCAGTCGACGGTTCCCGCCAGCAGCGCCTGCGATACCGTGGCCGTGCCCTGC
>DASVGQ010000173.1:0-6020 GCA_036379455.1 Nevskiaceae bacterium | reverse complement strand
GGCGCCCTGTTCGGGTCTGATGTGCAGGCCAGCGGGCACCCCGAGGTGTGGTACGAGATCGTCGTGGACGACGGCGAGCTGCCGCCCTGCGACTACGATGACCTGGAGCACCGCTTCGGCACCGTGACCGAGGCCATGAGGCAGGTTTATATCGACGCCTTCGCGTCGTCCGTGCTGGTGGCCAACGACGCCTGACGACGTGGTTCGGGAGCGCGGCGGCCGCGTGGGCGAGCCCCCGATCCGGTGCTTCCGTGGCGTCGCTGGCTGGAAAGGTCAGGCCGTTACTGAATCGCGTCGCGCACGAGCTTTTCCAGCGGTGCGAGCCGCTCAGCCATGCGCGCAGGCAGCGCGTGGCGCTGCAGCAGCCACGCGGTGGCGTTGAAGCTCACCAGCACCGTGCCGGGTGTGGCCGCGCTGACCAGCACCTTGGACGGCAGGTCGAGGGCCACGCGGATGTTCTCCACCATGAGCGGCGTTCCGACCTTCGGATTGCCGAAGATCAGCAGCGTGGCCGGCGGCATCTTCAGGCCGACGCGCTCCGCGGCCGCCTGATGGTCGATCACCGCGAACACGGTGGCGCCGTGCGCCTTGAGCGCGGCCTGCAGGCGCTCGACCGTGTCGTGCAGGGAATAGGGGCTCGTCAGGCTGACGATGCCGCTGGACGGGGTGGAGGGCGTGAAGGGGGGCATGGAGAATCCTGTGACGAATCGGGCGCGCCGCCGGTGAGACCTCGCTGACGCCACGGTGCCGATGAATGGCGTCTTGATGATAAGGGCAGCGCGGGAGCGCTATCCGGTCCGGGATCAACCTCGCGGACCGGATCCCGCGGGAACGCCCGAAGCGTGATGTCGCGCCGGGAAGGCGCGACATCACGCAAACCGGGCAAACCGGGTTTCATGCACCGGTAGCACGTTCCGCTGCGACGCGATCCGCCGGCCGCGCCCGCTTCGTAGCGCGCAAGCCTCGACGGTGCACGATCGGCAGCATCTGCACGAGCGTCGTGTCGCGCAGCACGTAGTGGTGGAACAGCGCGGCCGCGGCGTGCAGGCCGATCAGCCAGTAGCCGAGGCTGCCGATCCATTCGTGCACGCCTTCGAGAGACTTGGCCAGCCCCGGGTTCGGCGCGATGAGCGGCGGCAGCGCCAGCCCGAACCACGGGATCACGCGTCCCTTGGCGCTCAGCGTCAGCCAGCCCAGCACCGGCATGACGATCAGGAAGGCGTAGAGCGCCAGGTGCATGAGTCGCGCCAGCGCCTGCATCCACGCCGGCGGCTCGGGCGCAATGGCGGGCGCGCGGAACAGCAGGCGCAGCGCGATGCGGCCGACGACGATCAGCAGGACCGTCAGGCCCAGCATGAAGTGCCAGGTCTTCATGCCGTCGTGCAACGGCGTGCCCTTGGGGAAGATGCCGCGCAGCTCGATGAGCGCGTAGGTCGCGGCCAGCAGGGCGAGCGTGAGCCAGTGCGCGGCGATGGACAAGACGTGATAGCGCGTTGCGGGAGCTTTCATGACTATGCCTCCGAGGCAGGGAGATCGTGATGGTCATTGGAAGGCCCGTTGCTTATGCCAACCTTAAGGCCGTGCCGCGGCTGTCCGCCGCGTGCCGGTTCCCTTGCGGCGCGCCTGCTCCACTTTGTCGCCGTTGCCCAACGCACCTGCGGCCACGGGTGCCGCGCAATGCGGGGCTCTGCTAGATTCCCGCCTGGTGTGACGGGGCGCACGCCGCGCTGCAACCCGTTTCGCGCCCTTGCTGGAGTGGGCATGCGCATCCTGCTCGCCGAAGACGACCATGAACTCGGACAGGCGCTGGCCGACGGACTGCGCCATCTCGGGCACGCGGTGGACTGGGTCGAAGACGGCCGGTCGGCGGCCGAGGCGCTGCGCAACGCGCCCTACGCCGCAGCGGTGCTGGACTGGAACCTGCCGCACGTGAGCGGCGTCGAAGTCATTCGCGCCCTGCGTGGGCGGGGAGACCGCACGCCGGTGCTGCTGCTGACGGCGCGCGACGCGCTGGATGACCGGGTGCGGGGGCTCGACAGCGGCGCGGATGACTACGTCGTCAAGCCGGTGCACCTGGACGAGCTGGCGGCGCGCATGCGCGCGCTGCTGCGGCGTGCCGACGGCAGCGCTGCGCCGCTGCAGCACGTCGGGCCGCTGACGGTCGACCCGGTTGCGCGGCGGGCGGAGCTTGCCGGACGGGATCTGGAGCTGTCGGCACGCGAGTACGCGTTGCTCGAGGCGTTGGCGGCGCGGCCGGGGCATGCGCTCTCGCGCAGCCAGCTCGAGGAGCGCCTGTACGGCTGGGGCGAGGAAGTGGCCAGCAACGCCGTGGAGGTCCACGTGCACCACCTGCGCCGCAAGCTGGGCGCCGAGTGGATCCGCACGGTGCGCGGCATCGGTTATGCGCTGTACCCGCCGGCGGATGCCGCCGAAGAATCTCCATGAGCCGGCGGCCGTCGCTCCTGCTGCGGCTGCTGTGGCTGGTGGGCATCCCGGTGATCGTGCTGTGGCTGCTGGCTGGCGGCTGGCTGACGCTGCGCGCCGCGCATGAGACGAACGAAATGTTCGACCGCGAACTGCAGCGGACCGCGGCGAGCGTGCTGGTGGTGATGGCGGCCGGGCCGGAGCGCGTGGTGGCGCCCCACGACATCAAGAAGCTCCTCAAGCATGCGGAGCGTCGCCCCGAGATCGTCGTGCGCAACCGCCGCAACGAGGTGCTCGTCGACGCCTCGTCGCTGCCGGTGCTGTCCTACGACGGCGATCGGCCCCGCTTCGAAAACGTCGAGCACGATCACCAACGTTGGCGTATCTACCAGCGCTGGGACGACGGACACCGCTACTGGGTGCAGGTGGGCGTGCCGCTCCACGACCGCGAGCAACTCATGGGGGCGGCCGTCGAGGCGCTGGTGGTGCCGTTGATCGGCCTGGTCCTGCTGCTGCCGCTGGCGATCTGGCTCGGTCTGCGCACTGGCCTGGCGCCGCTGCGCTCGGTGTCGCGCGCCATCGCCGCGCGACCGGCGCGCACGCCGGCGTTGACGGGTCGCCGCGTGCCGCGTGAGCTCGTGCAGCTCACGCGCACGGTCGACGCGCTGGTCGTCGGCATCAACGACACGCTGCAGCGCGAACGGCGCTTCACCGCCGACGCCGCGCACGAATTGCGCCATCCCCTGTCCGTGCTGCGCATGGAGCTCGACCTCGCGCGCGTGGCGACGGACGATGACGCCCGACGCGTGCATCTGGGCCGGGCGCGCGACGGGCTGGCGCGCATGGAGCGCCTGGTCGCGCAGCTGCTGACGCTTGCGCGCGTCGAGTCGCTCGACGGGCTTGACGGCGTCGCGGAGGTCGATGTTGCGGCGCTGGCGGCCGAGGTGGTCGCGGACGCCGGAGAGCGGGCCGCGCCGCGCAACGTCGAGCTGTCGCTGGACGTGGAAGGCAGCTGTCGCGTGGACGCCGTGCGCGGCCTGCTGGAGATCGCCCTGCGCGATCTCGTGGACAACGCCATCCACCACGGGCGCCGCGGCGGGCGGGTCAACGTGGCGGTGGGCGCGCGACGCGGAGTGGTGGAAGCCGCGGTGACGGACGATGGTCCAGGCATGCCGCCGGAGGTCGCGGCACGCGTCGGCCAACGTTTCGCCCGCGGCGCCGCCAGCGCCGGCAGCGGGCTCGGGCTGTCGATCGTGCAGGCCATCGCGCGCCTGCACGGCGGACGCCTGGCGATGCAGGGCGCGCCGGGCGGCGGCACGCGCGCGCTGCTGTCGATCCCGGCCCGGCGCTGAGGCTCAGGCGGCGACGCGGTAGTAGTCCTTGTACCAGGCGACGAAGCGGGCGACGCCGTCTTCCACCGTGACGCGTGGTCGATAGCCGACGGTGGCGGCGAGCGCCGAGACGTCGGCTTCGGTGTCCGGCACGTCGCCGGGCTGCAGCGGCAGCATTTCCATGCGCGCCTTGCGGCCCAGGCATTTCTCCAGCACCTCGATGTAATGCAGCAGCGGGACCGTCTCCTCCTGCCCGATGTTCAGGATGCGCCACGGCGCAACGCCGCTGGTCGCCGGATCAGGGTCCATGGCGTCCCACGCGGGGTCCTTCTGCGGGGGGCGATCCAGCGTACGCAGGATGCCGTCGACGATGTCGTCGACGTAGGTGAAGCTGCGGCGGTGGTGGCCATGGTTGAAGACCTTGATCGTCTCACCGGCGAGGATCGCGCGGGTGAACAGGAACAGCGCCATGTCCGGCCGCCCCCAGGGGCCGTAGACGGTGAAGAAGCGCAGGCCGGTACAGGCAAAGCCGTAGAGGTGCGCGTAGGCGTGGGCCATCGCCTCGTTGGCTTTCTTGCTGGCGGCATAGAGCGTCAGCGGATGGTCGGTGGACTGGTGCTCGGAGAAGGGCATATGCAGATCCGCGCCGTAGATGGAGCTGGTGGATGCGAACACCAGGTGGTCGACGCCGTGGTGCCGGCAACCCTCGAGGATGTGCAGGAAGCCTGTGATGTTGCTGGCCACGTAGACGTGCGGGTTCTCCGCCGCGTAGCGCACGCCCGCCTGGGCGGCAAGGTTGACGACCCGCTGCGGCTCATGCTCGACGAACAGCCGTTCGACCGCCGCCCGGTCGGCGAGGTCCGCGTGCACGTGGTGGTAGCGCGGATGGTCGGCGAAGCGTGCGAGCCGCGCCTTCTTGAGTTCGACGTCGTAGTAGTCGTTGAGGTTGTCGATGCCGATCACCTCGTCGCCACGTTCCAGCAGCTTCAGGACGACGTGGGAACCGATGAAGCCGGCGCTGCCGGTGACGAGAATTTTCATGCGTGGGGATCCTTGCGTGGGGGCGCGGGAGAGGGTGCATGCAGGGGCGTCGGAGCTTGGGCGCCTCTCACATGTCCGCTGCGAGGGTAACGCCGTGGCCGCGAGGGCTGCCCAGCTTGCGTAGGACAACACATGTGGCATCGCGCGCCGCGAGGCGGCGTCCTGACGCTGACGGAGCTGCGGTCGATGCAAGGCCCGTGACGAGGTCGTTCCCTGGTTCGCGCACCGCGACGGGCGCCTGGCATCGGCCGCTGCCGCCCCCATGATCCACTGCCGGCGGGAGGCGACGGCGGGCACGGACGTCTGCGCCCGGCATGGAGGGTGAAGTGGCGACAGACGGCGCATTGCGCGAGCAGGAACCTCGTCGCGCGACTCGGCGACGAGGCGCACATGGCGCGTCTGGGAACGCGGGCGCTGGCCCGCTGGACGGCGCCGACGCTGTATGCCTGGCCGGGCCGACCGCGAGCGGCAAGTCGGCGCTTGCGATGGAGCTGTGCCGCGCCCTGCCCGGCACCTTCGAGATCATCAGCGTCGACTCGGCGCAGGTGTACCGCGGCATGGACATCGGAACCGCGAAACCCTCGACGGCCGACCGGGAGCAGGTTCCGCACCATCTGCTCGATGTGGCGGATCCCGCGGAGGCCTACTCGGCGGCACGCTTCGTCGCCGATGCGCGCGCCGCGTTGGCCGACGTCCACGCACGCGGCCGTCGGCCGCTGTTCGTCGGCGGCACGTTGCTGTATTTCCGCGCGCTGCTGGAAGGCCTTTCGCGCCTGCCCGCGGCGGATGCGCGGGTGCGACAGGCGCTGGCCGGCGAAGCCGCGCGTGTGGGCTGGCCGGCCATGCACACGCGGCTCGCCGAGCGGGACCCTGCAAGCGCGGCCCGCATCCATCCCCACGACGCCCAGCGCATCCAGCGCGCGCTCGAGCTCCTGCGGCTCACCGGCGAGCCGCCCAGCGCGCTGTACGCGGCCGGACGCGAAGCCGTGCTGGCCCGCTGCCGACTGGTGTTTGCGCTGGTCCCGCCGGATCGGCAGCGCCTCTATGCGCGCATCGGGGAGCGCTTCGACGGGATGCTGCAGCGCGGTTTTCTCGAGGAAGTGCGACGCCTGCGCGCGCGCGGCGATCTGACCCCCGAGATGCCCTCTATGCGCGCCGTCGGATATCGACAGCTGTGGAAACAACTGGTGGGCGAGTGGGGCCCAAGGGAGGCTCGCGCCAGAG
>DASVGQ010000172.1:0-10088 GCA_036379455.1 Nevskiaceae bacterium | reverse complement strand
GAGTGCCAGCGGGTTGCTGCCTTGGAAGGCTTTGACTGGGCTGATGAGCAGGGCCTGTGGCAGAAGCTGGATGAGGAGATCACTGAACTGCGCGCAGCTCGGAACGACGCGGAACGTGCAGAAGAGATCGGCGACCTCCTGTTCATGGTGGTCAACGTCGCGCGTCACCTCGCGGTGGATCCCGCTGCTGGGCTGGACGCGGCGACACGCAAGTTCCGTGAGCGGTTCGCGCATGTGATGGCTGGTGCCGAAGACCTGCCGCCGCTGGGAAGCCCGGCGCGTCTGGCAGCGATGGAGGCGCGGTGGCAGGCGGCGAAGCGCCTGCAACATCGCGGGGTCGAAGCGCCTGCTCGGCGCTCCCGCGACGAATAGCGGCGCTCCGCGGGCCTGCGGCCCGATGCTGCCTGGCCGTGGCTACGAGACGTCGGAGGCCGCGCGGCGGTAGCGGTCGCGGTGCTTCAGTCAGAGACGTCGGAGAGATTGGCGTACTGCTCGGCGATAGTGCATTGCGCGGCGTGTGAGCCGGCGATGTAGTCCAGCTCGGTCAGTTGCATCCCGCGTTCAAAGGGGGTGTGACTGTGGAAGCGGTGCAGCAGGCATGTCATCCAGTTCGAGAAACGGACGGTCTTCCAGACACGCCGCGAGCAGTCGTCGGTGTAGCGTTCCAGGTGTTCGCCCGAACCGCGCTTGAAGAAGGCCACCAGCGCGCGCGCCAGTACACGCGCGTCGGCGACGGCCATGTTGAGGCCCTTGGCACCTGCCGGTGGGACGATGTGGGTGGCGTCGCCGGCCATGTACAGGCTGCCATACTGCATGGGCAGTGCGATCCATGCACGCACCTGCGCCATGTCCCGCTGGAAGATCTCGCCCTCCTGGATTTCGCTGCGCTCCTCGTCGAACATGCGCACATGCAGTTCGTCCCAGAACCGCGCGTCGGACCAGTTGTCGGGTCGGTCGTGCAAGGGGACCTGGAGGTAGAGGCGCGAGACCTTCATGGATCGGCGGCTGCACAGCGCGAAGCCGCGGTCGTGGTTGGCGTAGGTCATGTCGGCGATGGGCGGCGCATGCACCAGCATGCCGAGCCATGCGAAGTCGTAGCCGCACGAAAAGCTCTGGATCGCATCCTCGGGCACGCAGGTCCGGGACAGTCCATGGAAGCCGTCGCAGCCGGCGACGAAGCGGCAGTCCAGCGTCTGTTCCGTACCGTCATGCCGGTAGTGGATCCGGGGTGTCGCCCCGTGGAGGCCTTCCAGCGCAGTGACTTCGGCGTCGAACACGAGCGGATCTCCGGCGGCCACGCGGGCGGCCACGAGATCCTTCACGACTTCCTGCTGCCCGTAGATCTTCACGGCGTGACCCGCCATCTCGGGCAGGTCGAGATGGATCCGCCCGCCGCGGAAGCGCATGTCGAGGCCTGTGTCGACGAGGCCTTCACGCTGCATGCGGTCGCCGAGGCCGAGGTGTTCGAGCGTGCGGATGGTGCCGTGTTCGAGCACGCCGGCGCGCACACGGCCTTCCACGTGTTCCCGGCTGCGCGCTTCGAGCACCACCGCGTCCACGCCCTGCTGCTTGAGGATGTGCGCGAGGAACAGGCCCGCCGGGCCGGCACCGATGATTCCCACTTGCGTTTTCATGCCAGCTCCGTTGGTTCCAGTCGTTGATGGCCGCGTCTTGCGCGCGCATTCCGAACCCGCTGTATCCGACGTGCGCGCGCTCGCTGTCAAGCGGGACATCGCGTGCTCTGCTGGCGGGCACGCGTTCCTGCCGCACCGCTGCCTTGCAGAGTCAGGAACGTGTCGCGTGCGGTTGGCCGCCAGCGAAGCGCCGGCATGGCCTGACGCGCCCCGTGTAAGGTTCAATTCCCGGTTGAGCGCGAAGGAGGTGTTGAACGTGTACACGATGCCTGACTACGTCGTCGAGCGTGTGATGAGGAAGCGCGGGCGCCTGCGGGTGTTCGAGCACTTCGCACCCGCGCGCACGGCGCTGGTGATCATCGACATGCAGAGGTTCTACCTTGCCGACTGCCCGCCGGCGCTGGAGATCATTCCGACGGTCAACCGGCTGGCGCGCGGTTTTCGCGCGGCGGGCGCTCACGTCGCATGGGTGAGCATGACGGCGGGGCGCAATGGGGAAAGCCTGTGGCCGCTCTACCACGAGTATTTCTTCCGCAAGGAGAACGGCGATCGCCATCGCGACCAGCTCAGCGAGGGCTGTGAGGGTCACCGCCTGCACGCGGACCTCGATACGCGGCCGGACGATATCTACGCCAGCAAGAACCGCTTCAGTGCTTTCCTGCCGCAGGCCTGCGACCTGCACGGCAAGCTGCAGGCCGCCGGCATCGAGAACGTCGCCATCGGCGGGACCGTCACGAACTTCTGCTGCGAGACGTCAGCGCGCGATGCGATGATGATGGACTACCGCGTTGCGATGATCAGCGACGCCTGCGCGGCGCGGCATCCGGAGGACCACCGCGCCGGCTTCACGACGGTGTTCCAGAGCTTCGGTGACGTGATGACCGCCGACGAGATGCTGGGCGGCGTGCTGCACGCCTGAGGGCTGGCACGGCGCGCATCGTCCGCGTGCCCTGGCGCGTGTCGCGCCGGGAGACGTCAACCGGTTTTGTGCGCATTGCGCTGTGGCCACCGTGATGGGCCGCACCGGCCGGCCTCAGGCTTTCCGGCGCCTTGCCGAGCGCGGCTTCTTCGCGCCGAGGTGGTCGTACAGCGCGAGGTACTCGCGCGTGACGCGATGCGAAGGTGCGAAGTGGATCAGCGGCGTGTGCTGCTCGTGGGACTCGCGCACCTTGACCGAGCTTGACAGCGGCGGCTCGAGCAGCGGCTGGCCTTCCGCCTTCAGCTCCTCGACCAGTCGCGCGGGAAGCTTCGCGCGGGACTGGAACTGGTTGATGACGATGCCTTCGATCTCGAGGCTCTCGTTGTGGTCGGCACGCAGCTCGCGGAGGTTCTCGAGCAGCGTGTACAGCGCCTGGCGGGAGAATTCGTCGCAGTCGAAGGGGATCAGGCAGCGCTGCGCGGCGATCAGCGCCGAGCGGCTGTAGAAATTGAAGGCCGGCGGCGTGTCGATCCACACCGCGTCGTAGCCTTCGAGCCGTTCCAGCGCCTGCCGCAGCTTGGCCACTTTCTGCCGCGTCTCGAGACGCACCTGAAGCTCATCGAGTCGCGGATCGGCGGCCACGACGTCGAGCCCGTCGAAGGGCGTGGGCACGGCGTAGTCGCTGAACGGCGGGTTCTGCAGCGAGAAGCCGAGCGTGGCAGCGAAGAAGTCGCCGATGTTTTGGCCGCTGCGCTGCGCGCCGAGCAGGTAGTGGCTGAGGTTGCCCTGCACGTCGAGATCGATGGCGAGCGTGCGCAGGCCCCGCGCCGCGGAGATCGCCGCGAGGTTCGCGACGATCGTCGTCTTGCCGACGCCGCCCTTCTGGTTGAACACCGCGCGACGAATCATCGTGGTCCCCGGGGTGGGTAGCCGGATTCGGCTTGCGACCGGCCATGAAAAAAGGGGCGGCCGAAGCCGCCCCTCGAATCCGCTCAGGCCGCCTTGGACTTGCGGGCGAGATCGCGCAGCACGTACTGCAGGATGCCGCCGTTGGCGTAGTAGTCCCACTCCTTCGGCGTGTCGATGCGCACCTTGGCCTTGATCTCCGTGGTCTTGCCGTCCTTCTTCGTGATCCGGACCTTCGCCTGCTTCGCGCCGCGCTTCAGATCCTCGATGTCGTAGATCTCCGAACCGTCGAGGCCGAGCTTGGCGGCGCTCTGGCCGTCCGTGAAACACAGTGGCAGCACGCCCATGCCAACCAGGTTGGAACGGTGGATGCGCTCGAAGCTATCCGCCAGCACCGCCTTCACGCCCAGCAGGATCGTGCCCTTGGCGGCCCAGTCGCGCGATGAGCCGGTGCCGTATTCCTTGCCCGCCACCACCACCAGCGGCGTGCCGTCGGCGATGTACTTCATCGCCGCGTCGTAGATCGGCATCTGCTCGCCGGTCGGGATGTACTTCGTGTAGCCGCCCTCGACGCCCGGCACCATCTGGTTGCGGATGCGGATGTTGGCGAAGGTGCCGCGCATCATCACCTCGTGGTTGCCGCGGCGCGAGCCATAGCTGTTGAAGTAGCGTTGTTCGACGCCGCGCTCGACGAGGTACTTGCCGGCCGGCGACCGCTTCTCGATGCGGCCGGCGGGCGAGATGTGGTCGGTGGTGATCGAGTCGCCGAACAGCGCCAGGCAGCGTGCCTTGTGGATCTTCGGCAGCGGCGGCTCGTCCTGCGTCATGCCTTCGAAGTACGGCGGGTTGGCGATGTAGGTGGACTTGTCGCTCCAGGCGAAGGAATCGCCCTTCGGCACGTCCATCGTGCGCCAGCGCTGGTCGCCGTCGTAGACGTGGCTGTAGTTCTTGCTGAACATCTCGACCGAGAGGTTTTCCTTGATCAGCTTCTGGATCTCCTCCTGCGTCGGCCAGATGTCCTTGAGGTACACCGGCTTGCCGTCCTTGCCTTGGCCGAGCGGATCCTTGTTGAGGTCGGTGTTCACCGTCCCCGCCAGCGCAAAGGACACGACCAGCGGCGGCGAGGCGAGATAGTTCATCTTCACCTCGCTGTGGATGCGCCCTTCGAAGTTGCGGTTGCCGGACAGCACCGCTGCAGCGGTGATGTCCGCGTCGGCCGCCGCCGTGGACACCTCGTCGATCAGTGGCCCCGAGTTGCCGATGCAGGTCGTGCAGCCGTAGCCGACGACGTTGTAGCCGATCTTCTCCAGATCGGGCATCAGGCCGGCCTTGACCAGGTAATCGGTGACGACCTTTGATCCGGGCGCCAGCGAAGTCTTGACCCACGGCTTCGGCTTGAGGCCGCGGCGCACCGCGTTGCGCGCCAGCAGGCCGGCGCCGATCATCACCGCGGGGTTCGAGGTGTTCGTGCAGGAAGTGATCGCCGCGATCACCACCGCGCCGTCCTTGATGTCGTAACCGCCTTTCTCGTCGACGTGGACGGAAGCCGTCAGGTCGGCCGGCCCCTTGCCCTGCTCCGCGCGCTCCTTGGTGAAACGCTGGACGTCCTGTTCGAAGGTTTCCGCCATCTCCGACAGCGGGATGCGGTCCTGTGGGCGCTTGTAGCCGGCCAGCGAAGGCTCCACCGAGCCGAGGTCGAGCTCGACGACGTCGCTGTACTCCGCGACCGGCGTCGACGCGTCGTGCCACATGCCCTGCGCCTTGGCATAGGCCTTCACGCGCGCGATGTGCTCTTCGCTGCGACCGGTCAGGCGCAGGTAGGCGAGCGTCTGGTCATCGATCGGGAAGATGCCGCAGGTGGCGCCGTATTCCGGCGACATGTTGCCGATCGTCGCGCGGTCGGCGAGTGGCAGGTGCTCGAGGCCGGGGCCGAAGTATTCGACGAATTTGCCGACCACGCCCTTCTTGCGCAGCATCTGGGTGATCGTCAGCACCAGGTCCGTTGCCGTGGCGCCTTCGCGCAGCTTGCCGGAGAGCTTCACGCCGACGACCTGCGGCACGAGCATCGTGATCGGCTGGCCCAGCATCGCCGCCTCGGCCTCGATGCCCCCGACGCCCCAGCCAAGCACGCCGAGACCGTTGACCATCGTAGTGTGGGAGTCGGTGCCGACCAGCGTGTCGGAGTACAGGGTGTCGCCGTCGTCGAACACCACGCGGGCGAGGAATTCCAGGTTCACCTGATGGCAGATGCCGGTGTCGGGCGGCACGACCTTGAAGTTGGAGAATGCGTCCTGACCCCAGCGCAGGAACTGATAGCGCTCCTGGTTGCGCTCGAACTCCTTCTGCGCGTTGAGGCTCAGGGCATCGTTGGTGCCGAAGTAGTCGACCTGTACGGAGTGGTCGATGACGAGTTCCACCGGCACCTGCGGGTTGATCTGGCTGGCCTTGCCGCCGAGCGCCACCATCGCGTCACGCATGGCCGCGAGGTCGACGACGCACGGGACGCCAGTGAAGTCCTGCAGCAGCGTGCGCGCGGGCGTAAACGAGATCTGCTTGCTGGGCTCGGCCTTCGGCTGCCAGCCGAGGACCGCCTCGACGTCCTCCTTCGTGACGTCGCCGTGGCCTTCGTGACGCAGCAGGTTTTCCAGCAGCACCTTGAGCGAATAGGGCAGTCGCGAGACCTTGTGCGCGGCTTCCAGCGCCGGAAGCTTGTAGTAGTGGTAGTTCTTTCCGCCGACCGAAAGGCTCGAACGGGTCTTGAAGCTGTCCGGCATGTCCGCAGGCTCCTTGTAGTAGTCAGCAGGCCGGCGAGAGCGTGGTCCGCGGCCGCTGGTGGTGGGATTGCCACCGGCTAGGGTACATCGGACCTGCCTTCAGACGCGATTGCAGCGGCGTCTGGCGTGCTTGCGTCCGGGCTGCCGCGACGTCGCTTCGCGCGTCTCCGCGACCGTGCCCGGACGGCCGGCTCGACGGCTACGGGCGCGGCAGCGCCGCCGCCGTCGGGTCTGAATGCCAGGCGGCCGGTGCGAGCGTCCCCTTCCAGCCAGCGGCTCGATGTTCGGCCACCACGTGCGTATAGATGCCGCCGCGCACGTTCCATACCGAGGTCAGGCGCATGAAGCGCGGCGCGGTCGCCGCAACGAGGTCGTCGAGCATGCGGTTCGTGACCGCTTCGTGGAACGCCCCTTCGTTGCGGTAGCTCCACAGGTAGAGCTTGAGCGACTTGAGCTCCACGCACGTGGCTTCGGCGACGTACTCGAGAAACAGCGTAGCGAAATCTGGCTGCTCCGTGATGGGGCACACGCAGGTGAACTCCGGCATGCGCATGCGGATGACGTAGTCGCGCTCGGGGTCGGGGTTGGGGAAGGTGTCGAGCTTTGTCTGGGGGCGGCTTGGCATGGAAGGGAGATGGATCCTCGCAAATCGGGGCGCCATTGTACGAAGCGCGTGTCGCGTCTACCGCGGAGCGTGTCGCAACGGTGCGATTGACGGACGTTCCATTACACTAGCGCGCCATACGCAGCACGCCGCCACCCGCGTTCACGGGCATCCCGCATGCGCCTCAGCGCTATCAAGCTGGCCGGATTCAAGTCCTTCGCGGATCAGACGACGCTGGTTCTGCCGACGAACCTGACGGCGGTCGTCGGCCCCAACGGCAACGGCAAGTCGAACCTCATCGATGCGGTCCGCTGGGTGCTCGGCGAGAGCAGCGCCAAGGCGCTGCGCGGGAGCGAGTCCGAAGACGTCATCTTCAACGGGGCGCGAGATCGCAAACCCGGCGGCCGCGCGGCGGTGGAGCTGTTGTTCGACAACGCGGATCGCCAGCTGCAGGGCGCGTGGGGCCGTTACACGGAGATTTCCGTGCGCCGCGAGCTCGTGCGCGGCGCCGGGTCCCAGTACGCCATCAACGGCCAGCGGTGCCTCAAGCGGGACGTTGTCGACCTGTTCCTCGGGACCGGGCTGGGCGGACGCAACCAGTACGCCATTCTCGAGCAGGGCACCGTGGCGCAGCTGGTCGAAGCCAAGCCGGACGAACTGCGGCAGTGGCTGGAGGAGGCCGCAGGGATTTCCCGCTACAAGGAGCGGCGGCGCGAGACCGAATCCCGGATCCTGCAGACGCGGGACAACCTTGCGCGCCTTGCTGATCTGCAGCAGGAAGTGGCGGACCGTGCCGAGGTGCTCACACGGCAGGCGGCCGAGGCCGAGGCCTATCGGCAGGCGGTCGGCGAGCAGGAGCGCGTGCGGGGTGAGCTGCTGTGGCTGCGCCGACGGGTGCTGCACGATGAGCTGGAGCAACGATCTGCCGGCGTCGGCACACGCCGAGGTGAGCTCGAGGCCGCACGGCAGGCGCGCACCCGCTGCGTGGAGGAACGCGCCGCGGCAGAGCGTGACCGCGATGCCGCGAATGCCGCCTTCAATGCAGCGCAGGCGGTGGTCTACGAGGCCCAGGCCGCGCTTGCCAGCGCGAGTCAGGAGCTGGTTCGTGCCCGCGACCTGCGCGCCGCACGCGAGCGCGAACTGGTGGCCCTGCGGGAGCAGCTTGAACATCTGCAGGGGTTGACCGCGCAGCACGCGGCGGATGGCAGTGCGCGCGAGCGCGAGCTGGACGCCCTGCGGTCGGAATTGGACGCGGGGCAGCGGCGCCACGCCGAGGCAGCGCAGGCGTTGGCCGTAGCCGGGCAGGCTCTGACGGCGGCACTTGATGCCTGGGAAGCCGCGGACGAACGCCTGCGGGCGCCGCTGCTCGAAGCGGAACGGGAACGCGTACGGGTTCAGGCGCTCGGCAAGGCCGCCGAGGCGTTGGAGGGGCGGCAGCGGCGGCTGGCGCGGGAGCGTGACAGCCTGAGCCTCGCCACCCTGGAGACCGAGCAGGAACGGCTCGGGGCCGTCGCGGCGACGCTCGAACGCGAGGCACAGGACGCGCTGAACGCCTCCGCGGCCTGCGAGGAACGGCTCGCCGCACTCAGGCAGCAGCTTGCCGCACTCGAGCCGCAGCTGCGCGAGCAGCGCCCGGAGCTGGAGCGTCTGCACGGGCGCATTTCTTCACTGGAGACCCTGCAGCGCGCGGCGCGCCATGCCGATGACCGCGAGCTGGAGGAGTGGCTGAGGGCGCGCGGTTGGCAGGACTGCCCGCGGCTCGTGGACGTGGTGCGCGTGGAAGCGGGCTGGGAGACCGCCGTCGAGCAGGTGCTGGCGGACTGGTTGCAGGCACCGGTTGCGCGTGCCGGTGAGTCGGCCGCGTTCCCCGCCTCCGGTCCCGCCGGTGGCGTCTCCGTCGTCCGGCAGGGCGAGGCCATCAGCAACGGGACGTCCGGTACCTTGGGCGAACGGGTCAAGGTACCGCGGGCGCTGGGCGAGCGCCTGCAGCGCGTGCGGGCCGTCGAGGACGGCGGCGCGGACGCGGTGGGAACGCTCGAGGCGGGGTGGTCGGTCATAGATCGCGCCGGCGTCTGGCGGGGGCGGGGCTGGATCCGCTATCCGCGGCGCGACACGGAGGACAAGGGCACGATCGCGCGCGCAAGCGCCCTGCGCGACGCGCGCGATCGGCTCGACGCCGTGGGCCGGCGTGTGGCCGAACTGGAGGCTGCCGTCCAGGATGTCCGCGAGCGCACCGGGCGCTCGGAGGCCGAACGCCGCTCCGCCGACGCGCGCAGGGACGCGCTGCGGACACGACACGCGCAGGCGAACGCCGACTGGCGCGCGCAGGCCGTCCGCGTCGAACAGGCCCGGCGGCGAAGCGCGGAGCTGGACGCCGAGCTGGAGACGGTACGCGTCGAACGCGAGGAGACCGCGCAGGCCTTGCGCGCCGCGCAGGAAGGCCTGCGCGCGCTGGAGCAGCAGCTGCAGCACGTGAAGACGGAGCGCGACCAGCTCGGGCAGGCCCTGACGAGCGCGCGCCAGGCCGAGGCGGAGACGCGTCGCGACGAAGCCGGGGCGGCTCGCGATCTCAATGCGCTGAGCGTGCGCGAGGCGGGCCTGCGCAGCGCCACCGAGATGGCGCGACGCAGCGCTGCGGAGATGCAGGACCAGGCGGTTGTGCTCCGGCGTCGGCTGGTGGACGCGCAGGCGCGGTTGGCACAGGCGGACGCTCCCATCCGTGAAGGGCAGATCGCTGCCAAGGGCTGTGAGAGCGTGGTGCAGGACGCGACGGAAGGCCTGCGGCAGCGTCGCGACGCGCTGGCGGCGGCCGGCGGACGCATGGAAGCCGCGCAGCCTGCGCTGCAGGCCGCGGACGTGCGCTGCGATGCGCTGTCATCCACGGTGCAGGCGGCCGAAGTGGAGCTCGCGGCGGCGCGTTCGCGCTGGGAAGCGCTCGACGCCCAGCTGCGTGAAGCCGGCCTCGAAGCGGAAGCGGTCGAGGCGCGGATTCCCCGCGCGGCGACGATCGAGGCGTGGGAGCGCAAGCTCGCGCAGCTCGCACGGCGCATCGAGAAGTTCGGCGCCGTCAATCTTGCGGCCATCCCGGAACTCGAGCAAACGCGCGGCCGCGTGACCTATCTGGCGGCGCAGCGCAGCGACCTCGAACAGGCCCTCGCGACGCTCGAGGAGGCAATGCGCAAGCTCGATCACGAAACGCGGGACCTGTTCCGCAGCACCTTCGACCGGGTCAACCTGCGTTTCCGCGAATG
>DASVGQ010000171.1:0-6764 GCA_036379455.1 Nevskiaceae bacterium | reverse complement strand
CGACGGCTGTTCACGCACATGACGGTCTACGAGAACTTGGTGCTGGGCCGCGCGGCCGGGCGCAAGGGCCACTGGGACGTCGATACGGTGATGGAGGTATTTCCCAACCTCGCGTCGCGGCTCAAGCAGCGCAGCGGCACGCTGTCCGGCGGCGAACAGCAGGCGGTGGCCATCGCCCGCGGGCTGATGACGAACCCCGACATCATGCTGCTCGACGAGGTTTCGCTCGGCCTGTCGCCGGTGGCGGTGGATCGCGTATACGAGTCGATCCAGCGGCTGATCGCGCAGTCGGGGACGACCATCCTGCTGGTCGAGCAGGACCTCAACCGGGCGCTGTCCGTCGCCAGGCACATCATCTGCATGCTGCACGGGCAGATCGTGCTGGAGGGCCCGGTGGAGCAGATCACGCGGGAGCAGGTGATGGCCGCGTACTTCGGCCTGAAGCAGCCGTCCACCGGAGCCGCGTCCGCGTCATGAACCTGCTCAACACGCTGATCCAGGGCACCCTGCTCGGCGGCCACTACGCACTGCTCGCCTGCGGCCTGGCGTTCATGTTCCAGGTGATGCAGGTCATCAACCTTGCGCATGGCTCGCTCGCCGTCATGGCGGGCTTCGCCTTCCTTGCCATCTCGGCGGTGCTGGGCATCAATCCCTTCATCGTCCTGATCATCGTCATCCCCGGCATGGCGCTGGTCGGCTGGGGGCTGCAGGTGGGCGTGCTCGAGCGCAGCACGAAGTACGGGCTGCTGGTGCCGATCCTGGCGACCTTCGGTCTCGCGATCCTCATCAACAACCTGCTGTTCGAGCACTTCGGCGCCGACCCGGTGTCGCTGGCCCCAAACATCGGCTCGCTGTCCTTCAGCAGCTGGGCGATCGGCGGCAACATCTATATCGGCAAGCTGGCGGCGCTGATCTTCGCCGTGGCGGTAGGCCTGCTCGTCAGCCTGAGCCTGTTCCTCAACAGGACGCCGCTGGGACGCGCGATCCGCGCGACGGCGACGGATCCGGACGTCGTCGGCCTGCTCGGCATCAATCCGCGCTTCATCAACATCGTGGCGTCAGCCATCGCGCTCGTCACCGTCGGCATCGCCGGCATGTTCCTGACGATGCGCGGCTCCGTCACGCCCTACTCGGGGATGGGCGTGCTGCTGTTCGCGTTCGAGGCGGCGGTGATCGGCGGCGAAGGCTCGCTGTGGCGCACGCTGCTCGGCGGCATCCTGCTCGGCGTGGTGCAGTCGCTCGGCGCGCTCATCAATCCGCAGGGCTTCCTGATCGCCGGCCACGCGTTCTTCCTCGTCGTCGTCATGGTCCGCGTGATGCTGTCCGGACGCGTGATGTACCGCATCAAGACAAGGCTGCTGCAATGGATATGACGGCCCAGACGGGCACGATCCGCGTCCAGCGCTGGACCCTCACGTCGCGCACGGCGGTCGCGCTGTTCACGCTGCTGCTCGTGGTGCTGGCCTTCGGCCCCGTGTTCCTCGGTCCGACCGGCCTGATCTCGCTCACGCGGCTGTTCACCTACGTGATCATCGCCGTGATGTGGAACGCACTGGCGGGCTACGGCGGGCTGATCTCCATCGGCCAGCAGGGCTTCTTCGGCCTTGGCGCCTACGCGGCCATCCGCCTCGCCAATGCCGGCATCGCGCCTTACCCGGCGCTGTTCCTCGGAGCGCTCGGCGTCGGCGTGCTGTCGATCCCGATCTCCACCTTCATCCTGCGCCTGAAGGAAGGCCAGTTCGCCATCGGCACCTGGGTGCTGGCGGAGCTCATGATGCTGGTCATCACGCTGGATCCGATCATCAACGGTGACACGGGTACCTCCATGCTGCAGCTGACGAACATCGCTCCGGGGGTACGCCTGCCGACGAACTACTGGATCGCCTTCGGCTCGATGGTGGTGCTGCTGGTCGTCATGTTCCTGTTCCTGCGCGGACGCATCGGCGCCGGCATCCAGGCGATCCGCGACGACGAAGGCGCCGCCGCCTCGGTGGGCGTGCGCGTGTTCTACACGCAGCAGATCCTGTTCGTGCTGGCAGCGCTGGCCGCGGCGATGGGCGGCGCGCTGTGGGTGGCGCAGACCATCACCTTCCAGCCGCCGTCCTTCTTCAACGTGCAGTGGTCCGCGTACATGATCTTCATGGTGCTGGTGGGCGGCATCGGCACCTTCGAGGGCGCCATCATCGGCGCGATCATTTTCTTCATCGTCGAGCACTTCCTCGGCTCGTCCGGCGTCTGGTACCTGATCGCGCTGGGCGCCGTGTCAGTGCTGTTCGCGCTGTTCCTGCCCAAGGGCATCTGGGGCGTGGTGGAGGAGCGCTTCGGAATCAACCTGCTGCCGGTGGGCTATCGCATCCGCCGCTGACCGCGTCACGCGGCGGTACGGCGTGTTGCGTCAGGTCTCGCGTGCTGCTGTGAGTTGCGCCGCGCCTCTTCCGGCCGCCTGTCTGGGGACATAGGCCCCCGCGAAGCCGCGCAGCGGATCACCGTAGACGTCGACGAGCCCGTGCGCGGGAGCCCATTCCTGCATGAAGGCTGCGATCTGCGCCGGCGAACCCACGAGGCAGCCGATCTTCGTGCGCCCGTCGCGTGCGACGACCGCGGACAGGCAGCACTGTCCGGCGCTCGCCGCGGCCAGCAGCAGTTCCGGAACGCGCGCGTGGCGCACGTCGGCGGTCTTGCAGTCGTCGTTCAACATGACGCGCGGTGCTTGCCGCAGCGTCCGCTGCGTGGCAGCGATATCCGCCAGAACGTCCTCCGCGCTGCGGCGCTCGAATGCGGCGCGCGAGGCGACGTGCCAGCGCAGCAGCGCGTCCGGCTCCACCCCGGGGCAGTCCCCGCGGTAGGCGGCGCCAAGGCAGTGGTCAGCCGCCGCGGTCATCCGCATTTCCGGCGTGATGGCGATCGTTGCGAGGCCCTCTTCGCGCAGGACCGCGACCGTCTGCCCGATGCTTGAGGCCTGCCAGTAGGTCACCGGCGGATGGGCGTAGCCGGGATCGCCCGGTCGGTGGTGGTCGATGCGCCGCACGCCGGGCGGCGCGGGATCGACGCACTCGACGAGATAGATCCGGGTGCCGCACAGGCGCAGCGAATCAGCTTGCAGCGGCAGCCGGGCGCGGTAGGCGTTGGCCGGGTAGACTCGCTTGCCGCCCACCATGGCGTGCATGAAGGGCGCGTGGACTTCCGTCAGCAGGCGCTCGATGGCGTGCATTTCGGGGTCGGACGCACCGAGCACGAACAGGGCACGCGGCGTTGGCTCAGCGCAGTGGCTCCCGCCCGCGACGGGATCCGGAGGCGTTCCGTTGCCGCTCACGAGTGGTGCGCGTAGCAGGGCGCGAGGCGCTCCAGCGCTGCCTGTACCGCCGCCGTGGGGGAGGCGAGGTTCATGCGCTCGAAGCCGGCACCTTCCTCGCCGAACATCGGCCCTTCGTCGAAGAACACCAGCGCTTCGCGCTCGTTGATGCGGCGCAGTTCCTCGGCGTCCAGGCCGAAGCCGCGGAAGTCCATCCACTGCAGGTAGGTGCCCTCGAGATCGAAGACGGTGACCTTCGGCAGCCGCCGCTGCATGAAGTCGCGCAGCAGCGCGGCGTTGTTCGCCACCAGCTCCAGCAGGCCGTCAAGCCACGCGCCCCCCTGCGTGTAGGCCAGCTCGCAGGCCCGGTAGCCGAGCGGCGTCAGCGCCGAGAAGCCCGTTGCCTGCAGCTCTTCGGTAAAGCGTGCCCGCAGCGCCTCGCCGGGGATGACGATATTGCTGGTGTGCATGCCGGCAAGGTTGAAGGTCTTGCTCGGCGCAGTGCAGACCACGCAGCGCTCGGCGAGCCGCGCGTCGACCGTGGCGAGGACCGTGTGCGCGTGGCCTGGCAGCGTGAGGTCGAAGTGGATCTCGTCGCTGACGACCACGAGATCGTGGGCCAGCGCGATCTCGGCGACGCGCCGCAGCTCGTCGCGTTTCCACACGCGCCCGGTCGGGTTGTGCGGGCTGCAGAACAGCAGCAGCCGATTGCGTGGGTCGGCGGCAAGCGCTTCCAGCGCGTCGAAGTCGAGCTGGAAGCGGCCCCGTTCGAGTATCAGCGGGTTGCGCACGACGCGACGACCGTTGCGTTCGATGGCCGCGTAGAACGGATAGTAGGCCGGCGTCTGGACGATGATCCCGTCGCCGGGGGAGGTGAAGGCGCGCACCGCGTTGTAGATGGCCGGCACGACGCCGGGTGTCTGCACCAGCCACGCCGGATCCACCGCCCAGCCGTGCCGTTGCTGCATCCAACCGATTACCGCTCGCGTGTAGCTCTCCGGCACGTTGGTGTAGCCGAGCACAGCGTCGTTCAGGAATTCCCGCAACCCCTCGCTGATCTCCGGCGCCGTGCGCAGGTCGAGGTCGGCCACCGAGAAGGGCGGGATGCCCGGCGGCGTATCGGGGTTGGCTCGGTACATCTTGTTCCACTTCGACGAGCTCATCCGCGAACGGTCCACGAGCGTCGAATAGTCGTAAGAGGGCATGTCTTCTTCAATCGAATGGTGGGTCAGCGCGCGCGGTCGTTTGCGCGCGCAGGGGAACGCCGGGGGCGTTGCTAGAATGCGCGCTTTCCGCCGCTGCCGGGCGCCACCACCTCATCATGCAAAAAGAATACAACCCGCAGGCCGTCGAGCGTGAAGCGCAGCGGTACTGGGAGGACCACGCCTGCTTCCATGTCGTCGAGGAACCAGGCAAGCCGAAGTTCTACGCGCTGTCGATGTTTCCGTATCCGTCCGGCCGGCTGCACATGGGGCACGTGCGCAACTACACGATTGGCGACGTGATCGCTCGCTACCAGCGCATGCTCGGCAAGAACGTGCTGCAGCCGATCGGCTTCGACGCCTTCGGGTTGCCGGCGGAGAACGCGGCGCTCAAGAGCGGCACGGCGCCGGCGGAGTGGACCGACGCGAACATGGCCTACATGCGCGGGCAGCTGCGCCAGCTCGGGCTTGCCTACGACTGGAGCCGCACGCTGGCGACCTGCCAGCCGGAGTACTACCGCTGGGAGCAGTGGCTGTTCACGCGGCTGTTCAAGAACGGTTTGGTTTACCGCAAGGCCTCCGTCGTCAACTGGGATCCCGTCGACCAGACGGTGCTCGCCAACGAGCAGGTCGTCGATGGCCGCGGCTGGCGCTCGGGGGCCGTCGTCGAGCAACGCGAAGTGGCGCAGTGGTTCCTGCGGATCACCGACTACGCCGAGGAGCTGCTGGCGGACCTCGACAAGCTGGAAGGCTGGCCGGACGCGGTCAAGACCATGCAGCGCAACTGGATCGGTCGTTCGGAAGGGCTGGAGGTCGACTTCGCGCTGGACGACGGTTCGCCGCTGACGGTCTTCACGACGCGGCCGGACACGCTCTACGGTGTCACCTATCTCGCGGTGGCGGCCCAGCATCCGCTGACGCTGGCTGCTGCGAAGAAGGATGCACGCGTCGCGGCCTTTGTCGAGGAGACGCGCCGCAGCGGAGTGGCCGAGGCGACGCTCGAGACCATGGAGAAGCGCGGCGTGCCGCTCGGCGTGGAAGCGACCCACCCGCTCACCGGCGAACGCGTGCCGGTGTGGGCCGCGAACTTCGTCCTGATGAGCTACGGCAGCGGCGCGGTCATGGCCGTCCCGGCCCACGACGAGCGGGACTTCGCCTTTGCCACGCGCTACGGCCTGCCGATCCGCCAGGTCATCGAACATCGCGGTGGCGCGGACGGCGAATATCGTTTCGACGCGAGCCGTTGGCAGCCGTGGTACGCGGACAAGCAGGTCGGGCTCGTGGTCCACTCGGGGCCGCTCGACGGCCTGGACTACCGCGCGGCTTTCGAGCGCGCCGCCGCGGAGCTCGAGGCCAAGGGCCGGGGGCGGCGTCGCGTGAACTATCGCCTGCGCGACTGGGGCATCTCGCGCCAACGCTATTGGGGCTGTCCGATCCCGATCGTCTACTGCGACCACTGCGGCGCGGTGCCGGTACCCGAGGCGGATCTTCCGGTGGTGCTGCCGCGCAACCTCGTGCCGGACGGCCACGGCAACCCGCTGGCGAAGGACGCGGAATTCGTGAACTGCCGCTGCCCGCAGTGCGGCGCCGCGGCCCGGCGCGAAACCGACACCTTCGACACCTTCGTCGATTCTTCGTGGTACTTCGCGCGCTATGCCTGCCCGGACCAGCACACGCGCATGCTCGACGAGCGCTCCGCCTACTGGCTGCCGGTGGACCAGTACGTCGGCGGCATCGAGCACGCGATTCTCCACCTGCTGTACGCGCGGTTCTTCCAGAAGCTCATGCGCGACGAGGGGTTGTCGCGCGTGGACGAGCCCTTCACGCGGCTCCTGACGCAGGGCATGGTGCTCAAGGACGGCGCGAAGATGAGCAAGTCCAAGGGCAACGTGGTGGACCCGCAGGACATCCTCGCCAGCCACGGCGCCGACGCCGTGCGGCTGTTCATGATGTTCACCGCGCCGCCCGAGCAGACCCTCGAGTGGTCGGACGCGGGCATCGACGGCGCGGCGCGCTTCCTGCGCCGGCTGTGGAAGCTGGTGGAGGATCACGCCGCTGCCGGCGCCGCACCGGCGCTCGATGCCGCGTCGCTCGACGCCGGGCAGCGTGAGCTGCGGCGACACGTCCACGACACGCTCGCCAAGGTGAGCGACGACTATGCGCGCCGCTACAGTTTCAACACCGCCATCGCGGCCTGCATGGAACTGTCGAATCTGCTGCAGCGCTGGACCGACACCAGCCCGCAGGGGCGCGCAGTGCTGCAGGAGGCG
>DASVGQ010000170.1:0-9265 GCA_036379455.1 Nevskiaceae bacterium | reverse complement strand
CGCGTCATCATGCCGAGCAGCGTGGACTTGCCGACGCCGGCTCCGGCGAACAGGCCGATGCGCTGGCCGCGCCCGAGCGTGAGCATGGCGTTGATCGCGCGCACGCCGACGTCCAGCGGCTGGTCGATGGCGTGGCGCGCGAGCGGATTGAGCGGATGGCCGAGCAGGCTGCAGACGCGCTCGCCGCGCGGCGGCGGCAGGCCGTCGAGCGGGGCGCCAGTGGCGTCGAGGACGCGGCCCAGCCAGTCCTCGCCGATGCGCAGGCCGGCAAAGCGCTCCGGACGCACGGCGGCACCCATCACCAAGCCACGCGCTTCGCCGACCGGCATCAGGTAGCTGCGTTCCTCGTTGAAGCCGACGACCTGGGCGGGCACCCAGCCGCCGTCGGCGGCGGCGATGCGGCAGCGGCTGCCCACCGGCAGCCGCAGGCCGGCTGCTTCGAGCGTCAGCCCGACGGCGCGCCGCAGGCGACCCTCGACGGGAATCGGCGGCGCCGCAGGCAGTCGCTCGGCGATCGCCGAAAGCCCCTGCGCCCAGGCGTCAGCCCGCGCGCGCGGCATCGGTCTTCTCGGGCTCGGCGTCGAGGAACCGGTCGGCGAGCGCCCGCAGCCGCACCGCGAGGCGGGCGTCCGCGGTCGCGTCCGGCACGACGACGCGGCAGTCGCCGGCTTCGAGATCCGCGGCGCTTTCGACGTGGCAGGGCTGGCGCAGCGGGTGCGCCTGTAGAACCGCTTCCAACGCCGCGTGCTGCGCCGGCGCGACCTGGATGGTCAGCGTCTGCTCGGGCATCGCCAACGTCGCGACGGCCTCCGCGACCAGGCGCGCGACCGCTTCCGGGTCCTGCGCAAGCTGCCGGCGGGCGAGCAGCTCGCCCAGCGACCACGCGACGGCCTGCAGCTCCTGGGCGATGCGCGCCTCCTGCTCGGCCAGCGGCCGTGCGAGCGCCGCGACGAGCGCGTCGAGCGCCTCGATGCGGCGGGTGATCTCGTCGGCGCCGCGCTTCAGGCCATCGGCGTAGCCGCGCGCGTCGCCTTCCTGCCACGCCTGCTGCTCGATCTCCTCGATCGCCGCGGCGGTGGGCGGCTTGTGGAAGGTCGGCAGCGTCCAGCGCTGCACGCCGGCCGTGGCCGGGGCGTCATCGGCGGCCATGGTCGCCGGCTCGGAAGGCGCTAGACATAGGCTTCACCGCGGCCGCCGAGCGCGATCTCGCCGTCCTCGGACAGCTTGCGGGCGACGCCGAGGATCTCCTTCTGGGCGGCCTCGACGTCGGCGACCTTTACCGGGCCCTTGGCTTCCATGTCCTCGACGAGCATCTGCGCCGCGCGTTCGGACATGTTGGCAGTGATGCGGTCCTTGACCTTGGCGTCGGCGCCGCGCAGCGCGACCGCCAGCTTGTCGCCGGGGACGTCGCGCAGCAGGCGCTGCATCGAGCGGTCGTTGAGCTCGGTGAGGTCCTCGAAGACGAACATCAGATCCTCGATCTGGGCGCTGAGCGCCTCATCGCCGGTGCGGATCTGCGTCATCAGGCGGCTCTCCTCGACCGAGTCGAGGACGTTGAGGATGTTCGCCGCCACCTTCACGCCACCGATGCTGCTGGCGCGCGCGGCCTTGGTGCCGGTGGTCTGCTGCTCCATGATCTTGTCGAGTTCCTCGAGCGCCGCCGGTTGCACGCCGTCGAGCGTCGCCACGCGCTGGATGCAGTCGCCGCGGATGCTCTCCGGCAGCTGCATGAGCAGCTCGGCCGCCTGGTCGGACTCGAGGTAGGACAGCACGATGGCGATGATCTGCGGGTGCTCGTTGCGCACCAGCGCGGCGACCGCCCGCGTGTCCATCCACTTGAGCGCCTCGAGGCCCTTGCTCTCGCGGTCCGCGAAGATGCGGTCGCCGAGCGCCTTGGCTTTCTCCTCGCCCAGCGCGCTCACCAGCACCTTGCGCACGTAGTCGTCGTTGGCGACGCCGAGCGCGGTCTGCTCCTCGATGGTGGTGATGAACTCGTCGATCACCGACTCGGCCTGCCGGCGGCTGACGTTGCTGATGTTGGACATCGCCGTGCCGAGCGTCTGGACCGCCTTGGAGCCGAGGTGCTTCATGACCTCGGCGGCCTGCGCCTCGCCGATGGACATCAGCAGGATGGCGGCGCGCTCGAGGGGCGGAAGGGCGGCGGCTTCAGGCATTCTTGCCCACCCAGGTGCGGACCACCTGCGCGACGCGCTTGGGGTCCTCGGCGGCGACCTTGCGCGCGGTCTCGAGCTTGGTCTCGTAGCTGCGGCTGGGCGTCGGCGCGGCGGGCCCGCCGAGCGCGCGCGGCTCGGAGCCGTCGGCCAGCGCATCGGCCTCGGGCGTCGCCAGCGCCACCTGCGTGGCCTCCGGCGTGCGGCCGCCCATCAGCGAGCGCAGCGTCGGACGTACCACGAAGAAGCCGATCACCAGCAGGGCGATGATCGCGATGCCGTTGCGCAGCAGGTCGAACACCATGGTGTTCTTCCACCACGGCGGCGGCGCCATCTTCGGCAGCGCGGCGTCGGGCTGCTCGAGGAAGCGCGTGTTGACGACGGTGACCACGTCGCCGCGGCCCTGGTCGTAGCCGACCGCGGACTGCACCAGCGTCTGGATGCTCTGCAGCTGCTCGCCGGTCAGGGCCACGGGCGCGCTCGTGGCGGCGGCCTTGGCGTTGGTGCCGGCGACCGGCGCGGCCTTCGGCTGGTCGTCGATGAGCACCGCGACCGTCAGCCGCTTGAGGCGACCCTCGGTTTCCGCGACATGCTTGATGGAACGGCCGACCGCGAACTGGCGGGACTCGCTGCTGCTGCGCGGGATGGCGGCCGCCGCGGCTTTCATCGCCGCGCTGGAGGCCGCCGCGGGCGCGTTGGCGTTGGCGGGTACCGGCTGCGTGCCGGCCGGCGTCTTCGCGGCAGGGGTTTCCGGCTGGTTGCTGAAGGCGCCGGGGACGCCCTGCGGCAGGCCGCCTCCGCCGCCGCTGTGGGAGCTGACGCTTTCGCTGCGGATGGCCTTGGGATCGGGATGGAAGGTCTCACTGGCCTCCTCAGCCTGCGAATAGTCCATATCGGCCTGGGCCTGCACGCGTACGCGCCCGTCGCCGACGATCGGCGTGAGCAGCTTCGTCACCTTCTGGTCGATGTACTGCTCGTAGTTGCGCGTCAGCTGCATCTTCAGCGCGATGCGCCCGACGTTGGTGTCCGCGTCGTGCTGCGACAGCAGCTGTCCGGCCTGGTCGACGACCGTGACGTGCGAAGGCTGCAGGTTGGGGATGCTCGAGGCGACGAGCTGCACGATGGCCGACACCTGCGACGGATCAAGGTGCGCGCCGGGCGCCAGCTGCACGAGCACCGAGGCGCTGGTCTGCCCCTGGTCGCCGATGAAAGGCGAGGGCTTGGGCTGGGCGACGTGCACGTAGGCGCGTGACACGCCGCTGAGGTTGCCGATGGTGCGCGCCAGGTCGCTTTCCAGCGCGTGGTTGTAGCGCGCGTTCTCCATGAACTGGCTGATGCCGAAGCCTCCGCCCTTGGACAGGCTGTCGATGCCGTCTCCGGCGTTGGGCAGGCCCTTGGCCCCGAGCTGCATGCGGGCGTTCATCAGCTCCTTGGAAGGCACCTGGATCTCGCCGCCGGTGGTGAGGCGGTAGGGGATGCCGCTCTGGGCCAGCGCCTGCGTGACCTGCGCGGCGTCGGCCGCCGACAGGCTGGTAAAGGCGGTCGTGTAGTCCGGCCCGCGCAGCCACATGTAGGCGCCGATGCCGCCGGCGATCGCCGCGGCCAGGCCCACCAGCAGCAGCAGCTGCTGGAGCCCGGGAACGCGGCGCATCAGGGTGAGGACGGCTTCGTTCATCGCTGGCTTACATCGTCATCTGCATGACGTCGCGGTAGGCCTGCACGACGCGGTTGCGCACTTCCACCGCGGCGCGGAACTCCACCTGCGCACGCGAGGCGGCGAGCATGGCGGTGGGCAGGTCGCCCTGGCCGGTGGCAAAGGCGTCCGCGGCCTTGTCGGCCGCGACCTGCGAACCGTTGACGTGGTCCAGCGCCTGCGTGAGGACGTCGCCGAAGGCGGTCGTGTTGCCGGTGGGCGTCGCCGTGGGCGCCTTTGGTACATCGGCGCCCGCCTGCGCCGCGAGGGCGCGCAGTTGGGTCAACAGCTGGCTGACGTTCACCGGATCCATGGCTTCACTCCACCCCTGCGGCCGGAGGGTGCAACCCGCGTTCCCGCCTCAGCCGGCCGTCCGCACGGCCTCCAGTTCCTCGCGCATGTCGTACTTGTTGAGACGTTCGATGAGCGTGGTGCGGCGCATCTGCAGCAGGCTCGCGGCCTGCGTCACGACGCCGCCCGCGCGCTGCAGGGCCCGCCGGATCAGGTCGATCTCGATGCTGCTGAGATAGGCGCGCAGGTCGAGGCCGTCTTCCGGAATTTCGACCGCCGCGAGCGTCGGTGCCGGAACTTCGGCATCTACCGGTGACGGAGTGCCGACGCCTGCCGGCGCCGCCGCGTCGCGCTCGCCGTGGCTGCTGCGGTAGCGGGGCGGCAGCTGCGCGGCGGATACCGCCTGCTCCGGATAGAGCACGGCGAGCCGCTCGATCAGGTTGCCGAGCTCGCGCACGTTGCCCGGCCACGCGTAGGCGTTGAGCGCGGCCATCGCCGAGGCGTCGAACTCCACCGCCGACCCGCCGTGCGCGATGTTGCGCTCGGCCAGCAGCTGGCTGAGCAGCGGCAGGTCCGCCACGCGGTCACGCAGCGGCGGCGATTCGATGGGGAACACCGCCAGCCGGTAGTAGAGGTCCTCGCGGAACGCGCCGGTGGCGATGCGCTCCTCGAGGTCGCGGTGCGTGGCGGCGATGACGCGCACATCGCACTCCAGGCTGCGGGTGCCGCCCACGCGCTCGAAGCTGCGCTCCTGCAGCACGCGCAGCAGCTTGACCTGCATGGTCAGCGGCATGTCGCCGATCTCGTCGAGGAACAGCGTGCCGCCGTCGGCCAGCTCGAAGCGGCCCTTGCGGGCGCAGATCGCGCCGGTGAAGGCGCCCTTCTCGTGACCGAAGAGCTCGCTTTCGAGCAGCTCGGCGGGGATGGCGCCGCAGTTGATGGCGACGAAGGGACGGTCGCGACGCGACGACTGTTCGTGGATGGCGCGGGCGATGAGCTCCTTGCCGGTGCCGGACTCGCCGTGGATGAGCACGGTGGTGTCGTGGTCCGCGACGCGCTGGATGAGCTGGCGCACGCGCTGCATGACGGGCGTCTGGCCGGCGGGCAGCAGCAGGGGCGGCGGGGTCGCCGAGGCGTAGTGCACGGGGGTGGACGAACCGAGGCTCAGGCTGTCGGTATACATGTTCAGGCCCTCCTGGAGGTGCGGCGGGTCGCCGTCAGGCGACGCAGCGAAGCGGTGGGGATGCCCATGGCATTGCGGTACTTGGCCACGGTGCGGCGGACGACGTGGATGTTGTCGGCTTCCAGCGCGCGGGCGAGCTGGGCGTCGCTCAGCGGCTCGGAAGCGTCCTCGGCATCGACCAGCTGACGGATGCGGGCGCGGGCGCTGGCGGCGCTCGCGTCCTCGTCTCCGCGCAGCGTGGTGCTGAAGAAGTGGCGCAGCTCGAACAGGCCGCGCGGCGTCTGCACGTACTTGCCGGTCGTCACGCGCGAGACGGTGGATTCGTGCATGCCGATGGCAGCGGCGATGTCGCGCAGGCGCAGGGGGCGCAGCGCGGCGTCCCCGCCGGTGAGGAAGGCAAACTGGTGATGCAGGATCGCCCGCCCGGTGCGCAGCAGCGTGTCGTTGCGCATCGCCAGGCCGCGCAGCAGCGCGCGGGCGTCCTGCAGCTGTCCGCGAAGGCCCTCCGTGCCGCTGCGCGAAGCGGCGACGAGGCGCTCGTAGTCGCGGTTGATGCCGAGCCGCGGGCGCGTCCACGGATGCAGCTCGATGCGCCACTGGCCGCCGCGTCGGACGACCACGAGGTCCGGGGTCACGTCGCGCGCTTCCTCGGCTTCCGCGCCGGGATGCAGGTCCAGCAGCCGCAGCCGCTCCAGCGCGGCGGCGAAGCGCGGCTCGTCGAAGCCGAGGCTGCGGCGCAGCCCTTCGGGTCCGAAGTGGCCGACGCTGAGCAGCCCGCCCTCGAGCACCGCCAGCGCGTCGTCGCGCGCCGGGCCGGGATCCTGTGCTTCGAGCTGCAGCCTCAGGCATTCTTCCACCGAGGACGCGGCATAACCGCTGGGTGCCTGGGCACGCAGGGCCCGCAGGCCGGCGGCGAGCGTCGGCAGCGCGATCCCGGTAGCTTCCGCGATGTCTTCCAGCGGCTGGGCCAGGCGGCCGGCTTCGTCGATCTGTTCAAGCACCGCGCAGGCCGCGACGCGCACGTCGTCGTTCAGCGCTTCGGTACGCAGGGCTTCCAGGAGCTGGACCTGGAGGCCGGGTTCATGGTCCGCGTGTTCGCGCTCGGCGCGCGGGCTGTAGTCGGCGCGCAGGTCGGCGAGGTGCTCGTCCCATTCGCGCGGGTCGTCGCCTTCGCCGCGGCTCATCACCGCGTCCATGTCGAGGGTGTCGTCGCCCGCCTCGTCCGTCGGCTCCTCGGCCTCGCGCTCGAGCATCACGTTCTGTGCGAGCGCCTGTTCGATCTCCGCCAGCAGCGTGGGGGTGTCGAGCTGCAGCAGCCGGATGGACGCCGCGAGCTGCGGCGTAATGGTTTGGCGAGTGGATGTCGTCAACCCCAAGGCCATCGTCATGTCTGTCTCCCTGTTCTCGTCGTCTGGAATTCGACGGCGACGGGTTGTTGGATTCCCGTCGTTGCGGAGCCAGTCTCCGGCGGCGAATGGCCTTCGTCACCTGTGTTTTCGAGGGGTGGGGTAAGGGGAAGTCCTACACGACGTTGCGCGTTGCGGCGCTCCGGCAGGGTGGTTGGGGCCGTCTCCCGAGGCGTTCGCCGGAGCCGCGAAACGCGCCGGAAAGCCCCGTACATATGGACTTCAGGCCGTCCGAGCCGTCGAACTCCGAGGCGCCGCCTGATGCGCGAACGGTTGCGGGACGCCACATCAGCGGCGCACCCGCGTTTGATCAAGAGCGTGCCGTCGGGTCGGGGATGGACGGTCGAAGTGGGGGGGGATGAGTGTCGGGAGGGCGCCCGGCGGATAGTGACGAAAGAGGCGTCAAGGCGCGATTTTTGCGCCGAACGGACCTTCAGTGCGGCACGGTGGAAGGCCCGTGCCGCCTGCGGGATCGTCGCCCCGACCGGCGCGGGTACGTTGCATGTATTACATGCAATGCATGTTCCAAATACACGTATTAAAAGGAACTACCATCATGGATCGCGCTGCACGCCCGATCGATGCCGGCTTCGCCGCTGGTTCTCTCCGGGCGTCTGTACGCAAAAAGCCCGCGCCGGTCGGGGCACGGGCCTGCGGGCGAAGGTCTTGTCAGCGCGGCACTTCAGCGTGTTCCGGCCCGGCCCGTTGCGAACCTGCGCTTGCAGGAAGCGCGGCGCGGTGGGCCGATCGGTGTGTTCAGCGCGGCAGGACCTCTGCGTATCCCCGGCTCGCGTTGCGTCGCGACTGCTGCTGGACGAGCCGTTGCTTCAGCTGCTTCCGCGCGGATTCCAGGTCCGGGCCGAGCATGCCGTTGTCGTCGAGGACGAAATTGAACAGCGCCCGCACGCGCGGAAGCAGGGCTTCCTCGGTGCATTGTCCGGCCTGCTGCAGAGACCTCAGGCGGACTCGCGCGTGTTCGGTCGCCGCTTGCCACGCGTGGCTGGCGACGGACTCGTGCAGCAGCCGCGTGCTTTCGTAGACCGAGGCCTCGAGCGCACCGAGCGTCTGCGCCGCGGAAGGGGAGTCGTTGTGAGAAGTCGTCGCGTCCATGCTCATTGCCTTTGAGGATGCCGCCTGAGTCGTGCAAGCAGCGTGCCCCTCTTGCGTCCTGGGGCGCTCGGGATGCTTGCCGGCAGCGATGGCGAGATGAAGCGTCATGCGCAACGCTCGGCGCGTGAAGGCAGATATGCGTCGCCGTCCACGCTCGTCGGGTCGGACTCCGTCGCTGGTGATGAAAGGCGCAGCCGGCAGGATTCACGTCTCATCCTCCGCAAGCCGGGAGGCCTGGTTCGCACCCGATGGCCTCGCCACATGGCCGCGTGACGGCGCAGGCCGGGGTTCGTGCGGCAGCCCGGCGTGCCGGCGCGGGCGTGGCGGTGGAGAGGATGCTTCCGCGCCGCAGGGCGCGAGCGCACGCGTGCCGGGACGCCGCGCTCTCTGCAGACGGACCGGCGACGGTGAGCGATCCGCATGCAGCGTCGTGATGTCGGCATCGGCCGCTGCCGGAATTCCGTCGCTGTCGCGCGATTGCCTGCAGGCACGCGACAGGCCGCCGAGGCGGGAAGCGTCCGGGCGAACCAGCTGCGCGTCAGGCGGCGGTGCTGTCCGGCGCCGGCGGCGAGAGGTGACGGATGGCCCAGACCGTGAGCGCCTTGGAGCTGTCGAGGCCGAGCAGCTGCTGGGCGCGCGCGCGGTGCGTCTCCACGGTCTTGGTGGAGATGTCGAGCCAGCGCGCGATGTCGCGCACGCTGTCGCCGCGCGCGATGAACTCGAGCACCTGCCGCTGCCGCGGCGACAGCCGCTCCGCGCCCGATGCCTCCTGTCCCGGCTCCGGCTCGTTGGGGATCACCAGATCAGGGCTCACGTAGTGCTCGGCGCGCTGGACGCAGGCCAGCGCGTGGCGCAGCTCGGACCGGTCGGACCAGGTGGAGACGATGGCGAGCACGTTGAGGCGGGCGAGGGCCGCGACGCTGCCGGCGCCCGCCTGCCGCGTGATGATGACGAAGGGCGTGTCGCCCGCCGCCTTGGTCATGCGTCCCAGCGAATCCAGGTAGTCGTGCGCGTTGTCGCCGAGGTCCACGACGATGACGTCCGGCTCGAGCCGCCGCAGGTTGCGGATCGCGGCGGAAGTGAGCGGCTGGTCGTCCACCACGGTCACCTTGGCGATGCTCGCCAGCAGCCTTCGCAGCGCCTGGCGGTAGAGGCGTTGATTGCCCAGCAGCGCCACGCGCGTGGGCAGGTTAGTGATGGGGCGGGCAGGCATCGTCATTCCAGTGGAGACTCTAATGCTCCGGCGTGAGCAAGATGCAGGCCGGTGGCCGCGGCCGGCGTGCCGGGCGGTAGAAAAGGCCCGTACCGCCGGCGCCTTGGACCGCTGCTTGCAGTCGAGCAGTCACGCGGCGCGGGCACCGAAGCCCGCAACGGTCCTCGAAGAACGATGAAAGGTGACGCGAGTGAAGGA
>DASVGQ010000169.1:0-13069 GCA_036379455.1 Nevskiaceae bacterium | reverse complement strand
GCCCGCAGGCGCACTACTGGTCCAAGCAGGGGGCGTCGCTGGACGACGCCAACAGCGCGCTGGCGCAGTGCAAGTACGAAGTCGGGCTGCACCACGTGACGGACCAGGACAAGCAGAAGTCGCTGGTGCAGGAGTGCATGCGGGGCAAGGGCTTCCAGCGGGAGACGCGAGGGTCCAGCTACTGATGCGGCACGTCACGTTGCTTCGGCGCGGCGCCGCCGAGCGGACCGGCGCAAGGCCCTGTCGGTCGTCACATGGGCGCACGTCCGGGCGCGTCGTGGGGTCTGCCGTGGCCAGGTCCTTGCAGGTGCGGGCGCTTTGCGTGCTCGGTCGTCCGCATCGGGAACACCGGCAGCCGGCCGACACCGGGGTGCCGCAGGCGGCATGGACCCGCTGGCAGGGCGATATGTACTCCTTCGACCGGTACTTCCGTACCACAGATGCGACCCGGCCAGAGACCCTAGAATCACGTCGACGGCGCGCCGCGGCTTGCGCGCTCCGTGCGTGTCGCTACCCGGAGGAGATGACATGGCCGTGTCCGGTGAAGAATCGACCGTCGTTCCCATTGGCAGGCCGGCGTCGGCCGCTGCCGCCCCGCCCATCGCGCGCCGGCAGCTGCAGCAGATCATCTCCGGCGCCAGCGACGGCATCGTGCTGCTGGAGCCAGACGGCACGATCATCGATGCCAACGATGCGGCGCTCGCCATGCACGGGTGCAGGACGAAGTCCCAGCTCGGCCGCGACGCCGCCGCCTACGGGCGCCGCTTCGAACTGCGCTACCGCAATCACCACGCCGTCGAGGCGAAGCAGTACCCGATGGCGCGGCTGCGTCGCGGGGAAGCCTTCGACGCCGTGACCGTCGTCGTCACGCGCCGCGCGGATCCGGAGTCCAGCCGCGTGCACGAGGTGCGCGGGCTGCTGCTGACGGATGGGCGCGGAGAAGTCGAATCGCTGGCGACCATCAGCAAGGACGTCACGCAGCGGGTGAGCGCCGAGGAATGTTTCGAACGAGCCTTCTCCGCCAATCCGGCGCCGGCGCTCATCTTCCGGCTCACGGACGGCCACTACGTCAAGGTCAACCAGGGTTTCCTCGACATGACCGGCTTTGCCGCCGAGGACGTGCTCGACCACCCCTACCGCGAGCTCGACGTGCTGCGCCGCGCCGAGTCCCGGCAGGGCGCCCTTGCGGCGCTGCGCGAGCACCGCACCATCCCGCAGCAGGAGGCGCAGATCCGCATCGCCGGGGGCAAGGCCAAGTACGTTATCGTCGCCGGACAGCCGATCGAGCTGGACGAGGAGCGCTGCATGCTGTTCACGTTCAACGACCTGGACGCGCGCAAGCGGGCGGAGCTCGGCCTGCAGGAGAGCGAGGAGCGCTTCGCGCGCGCCTTCCGCTCCACGCCCGTGCCGCTCATGGTGTGTGCACGCGGGCAATGGGTGTTGCTGGAAGTGAATGACGCGCTGATGGCGCTGACCGGCCGGGCGCGCGGCGAGCTCGTCGGCCAGCGGCTGGCGGCCGCGGGATTCCACGTCGACCGCAAGGCGCGCGCGGAGTGGGACGCCGCGCTGGAGGCCAGCCCCACGCTGCGCGTTCGCAGCCTGCAGCTCAACACCGCGGACGGCGGCGTGATCGACTGCCTGCTGTCGGCCGAGCGCGTGACCATCCGCGACCAGGACTGCCTGCTGTGCGCCGTCGAGGACGTCACCGAGCGCAAGCGCTTCGAGGATGATCTGAGCTCGGCCATCGAGACCGTCATGAAGGATGCGTCGTGGTTCAGCCGCAGCGTGATGGAACGGCTGGCGCGCATCCACCATCCGGCCGAAGCCGGCGATGCGCTCGACACCCTCACGCCGCGCGAACGCGAGGTGCTCAACCTCATCTGCAGCGGCCAGACGGATGCCGAGATGGCGAAGGGCCTGCGCCTGTCGCGCAACACGATCCGCAACTACGTCGCGGCCGTGTACGACAAGCTCGGCGTGAACCGGCGCAGCGCCGCCGTCATCTGGGGCCGCGAGCGTGGGCTGGGGCCGCGTTCGCCCTTGTAGCGCCGGCTCGGCGCGCCCGTGCGTCACGGGCGGCGTCGCGTTTTCGGGCCGCGGGCGCCGAGGTTCGTCCGGCTCGGCCGATAGGGTTGTTCTCCTACGCCGATGCATGGCGCCGACTGACGCGGGGCGAACGGTTCCGCGTGGACACTGGAAGATGCACATCGCCGCCGCCGCAGAGGATGGGCATGACGCCACATGCACAATCTGTGGTGTCCTGTGCCAGGGAACGAACCAGTACATTCGTAACGGTCGTACCGGTACGCGAATCTCTGTGGCGCGCGGGGCGCAGTTTGTAGAGTGTGGGCGTGGCAGGTAGCCCGGTGTCCGTGAGGACCGTGACGCCGCAGTGCATGGGGTGACGGTCGAAGCAGCGACCCCTGCCGCGCCCATTTGCAGAAGTCTCGAACTTCCCGACACAGGTGAGAAATGAGAAACGTGAACATGAAGAAAGGCGTGGCCACGCTCGCGCTGGTCGCGGCCCTGGGGCTCGGTGGTGGAATGTTGACGAGCAACGCCGCCATGGCGGCCAGCGAAGACCACTCCTCGAGCGCCGGCCAGGCGGTCAGCGACGGCTGGATCACCACCAAGATCAAGACTGAGCTGGCGACGACGAAGGGTGTACAGAGCACGGATGTGTCGGTCACCACGGTCGATGGCAAGGTGACGCTCACGGGCGTCCTGCCGTCCAAACTCGAAGAGAAGAAGGTGGTCGCGGTCGCCAAGAGCGTGAAGGGCGTCAAGGACGTCGACTCCTCCGGCCTGCGGACCAAGTGACCTCCATCGAATCGGTCCGGACGTCCCCCCTCGTCCGGGCAGGTGCCCCGTCGTCGAGCGTTCGCCCTGGCGGCAGGGATGCAGGACCCGGGCAGGTGGCCGCAGGCTGCCTGTCCGGCTTTTCCGGGCGTCGCGCGCCGTGCAGCAGCTGCCGCCTTGCGCGGGCCGTATTCACACAGACCGAGGCGTGAGCCGCGCGGTACGAGCAATTTTCCGGTACACGCGTCATCCACATACAAGGGAAACGCCATGCTTGGTTATGCGATTCTTTTTCTGATCATCGCGCTGGTGGCCGGCGCGCTGGGTTTCTTCGGCATCGCCGGCACCGCCGCGATGATCGCGAAGATCCTCTTCGTGGTCTTCATCGTGCTGTTCCTGGCGTCGCTGCTGTTCGGGCGCAGGCCGCGCGTCTGAGTTTCACGGACCAGGCGGGCGCCGGGGAATTCGGCGCCGCGGCCTGGACATAGCCACCGGGATGGCGATGCCGGACGCTGAAAAGGCGGATCATCGTCCGCTGCCGGCACGCATCCCACTCAACCATGGAGCAACCTCATGGCATCTCCCAAGAGCGCCGCACGTGCGGCATCCCAGGACCTCAAGTCGGCCGCGAGTGACGCCGACACGGCGGTCCGCGAGGAGTTCGAGAAGTTCGTCTCGGATCTCGAGGATCTGGTCAAGTCGACCGGCTCCCTGACCGGCGCGGAGTTCGAGCAGGTCCGCCAGCAGATCAGCGACCGGCTGAGCGCCGCGCGCGAAAGCCTGGCGTCCGCGGGCAGCGGCGTGCTCGATCGCGCCAAGCAGGCGGCGCAGACGACCGATACCTACGTCCACGAGGAGCCGTGGAAGTCGGTCGGGATCACGGCCGGCGTGAGCGCGGGAATCGGATTCCTGCTCGGCATCCTCGTCGGTCGTCGTTGAGCTAGCGACGGGCGGCCGCGGAGCGTCGCGTGGAGGAGCGCGCCGGAAGCAACGATACGGCCGGGCGGCGGCCCGATCTTCTGCGGGCGGCACGCGCCGCGGTCCCGCTGGTTCCCGACCATCTCGCGCTGCTCGCCGAGCTGGCGGCGCTGGAGTGGCACGACGAGAAGCGCCGACTGCGCCGCATGGCTCTGGGCGCGATGGTGCTGACGTTCAGCGCCACTGCGCTCGTGCTGTTGGGAACGGCGCTGCTGCTGGTGTTCGCGTGGGACACGCCGCAGCGCTGGTGGGCCATCGGCCTGATCCTTGCGTTCTACGCGGCCGTGGTGTGCATCGCCGGGTATTGCCTCCTGCGTGAAGCGAGGCGCGGCGGCGGTTTCGCCGCCGTGGCGGCCGAGCTGCGCAAGGATCTCGACGTCCTCCGGCGCGCCACATGAAGCGCGCTGGAGTCCAGGACGTCGCCGCCGATGCGCAGGCGGCGCGCAAGGCGGAGATTCTCGAGCAGCTGGCCGGGCAACGCGCGCGCATCCTGCGACGGCAGGATCGCCCGGGCGCGTTTCCGCGCAGCCTGCTGATGCGCGCGGTCGTCGAGCACCCGCAGTTGCTGGTCATCGCCGTGGGGCTGGCGGCGCGGGCGCTGGGTCTTCGCAAAGCACCGAAGGGCAACGCGCTCGCGGAGCTGGCGCTGCGCTGCGCGCGAGCGCTGCGGCGCGTCGGCTGACCTCACCAGCGGGCCGGCAATGCCGATGGTCCCCGCGCACGGCGTGTGGGCGATCGCGCGGTCCCGGCTCAACGCGACAGCGTGATCCCGACCCCGACGCGTGTCACCGACCGGTTGTAGTCGATCAGGCTGTTGCCGTCGCCGTTGAACAGGAAGACACCCGAGAACAAATGGTCTCCCGGGCCGGGGGTGCTGTAGGTCAGGCTGATGGCGCCGTGCCCTGACCGGGTTGTAGCGCGTCATCACATGGATGGGCCGCTGGCCGAACGGCCGGTGCTCGAAATCGAGCTGCGCGTAGCCGTAGTTGTGCTCGATGTCGGGGTTGTCCGCCCGCCCCGGGCCGGTACGCGGCTTATCGTCGTCCTCGGGAATGCGCCACCAGACCTTGTCGCGCGGCCGACCGCATATGGAAACAATAAATGTATCGCAACCTCTCGAGAAATCACATAAATGGAGCCCAAATTTCATGTCGAATATACGTCCTGCGCGGCCGCACCGGGCGTAGCCGGCGAAGGGCGGCAGTGTTGCGGTCACGACGGCCGGTCGACCGCGCGGCTTCGCTACGCGGTGTGGATGCGTGGGGAGCGCCCGACGGTGGCCGTGGCGCGCGTCCTGGCTGGATGCAAGGTCGCCGAATTAGGATGGCGCTCCGAATTCCCCAACCTTCCGCGGACGCGTGGCAGCAATCGCGCGCGGTGGCTTCGGTGCCACACAAAGGATCCTGATCGTGATTCGCATCAACGAGAACTACCTCAAGCTGGAGTCGAGCTACCTGTTTGCCCGCATCGCGGAGCGCGTGCGCGCGTTCAAGGCGCAGCATCCCGGTCGCGAGGTCATCTCGCTCGGCATCGGCGACGTGACGCGGCCGCTACCGCCGGCGTGCATCGCGGCGTTCCATGCCGCGGTGGAGGAGCTGGCGTCGGTGGACACCTTCCGCGGCTACGGGCCCGAACAGGGCTATGAGTTCCTGCGCAAGGCGATCGCGGAACACGATTTCCAGGCGCGCGGTGCGGAAGTGTCCGCCGACGAGGTGTTCGTCAGCGACGGGGCGAAGTGCGACACCGGCAACATGCAGGAGCTGTTCGCGCAGGACATCCAGGTCGCGGTTCCCGACCCCGTCTATCCGGTGTATGTCGACACCAACGTCATGGCCGGGCGCACCGGCGCTGCCGGGAACGGCCGTTTCGCCGGCCTGCAGTACCTCGACTGCGATGCGGAACACGACTATCTGCCCCAGTTTCCGGAGCAACCGGTCGACCTCATCTACCTGTGTTTTCCGAACAACCCGACCGGCGCCACGATCACCCGCGCTCAGCTGAAGGGGTGGGTGGATTACGCGCGCGAGCACCGCGCGCTGATCCTTTTCGACGCGGCCTACGAGGCGTATATCCGCGACGAGGCGTTGCCGCACTCGATCTACGAGATCCCGGGTGCGCGCCAGGTGGCCATCGAGTTCCGCAGCTTTTCCAAGACCGCCGGCTTCACCGGCGTGCGCTGCGCCTGTGCGGTGGTGCCGAAGGACTGCGTGGCCTGGACCCGCGACGGCAAGCCCGTGGCGCTGCACGGCCTGTGGAGCCGACGGCATTCCACCAAGTTCAACGGCGTCTCCTACCCGGTACAGCGCGCCGCCGAAGCGGTGTACACCGAGGCCGGTCGCGCGCAGGTGCGCGGCCTCACGGACTACTATCTGCGCAATGCAAGATACATCCGCGAAGCGCTGGAGACGCTCGGGCTGCCGTCCAGCGGCGGCGAGAACGCGCCCTACGTGTGGGTGCGCACGGGAGGGGACTCATGGGAGTTCTTCGATCGGCTGCTGAACGACGCCGGCGTCGTGTGCACGCCAGGGACCGGCTTCGGCCGCTGCGGAAGCGGCTACGTGCGGCTCAGCGCCTTTGCGGGGGCCGAGAAAGTGCAGGAGGCCACCCGCCGGATGGCCGACGCGCTGCGCTGAGAATTCTTCGCTGAGGAGTGCCTCGTCATGCCCATGCCCACTGCCTTCCGCGACCGGCTGTATCCCCGGCTGCCGGAGATCGCCGAGTACTTCGGGACGCCGTTCCACATCTATGACGAGACCGGCATCCGCGCCCACGGACGCGCGTTGCAGCGCGCCTTTGCGGACGCCGGCATCACGGCGTTCCGCGAATACTTCGCCGTCAAGGCGCTGCCCAATCCGCGGATCCTCGACATCGTCCGCACGCTGGGCTTCGGCTTTGACTGCAGCTCGGTGGCGGAGCTCGTGCTCTCGCGGCAGGCCGGTGCGCGCGGCGAGGACATCATGTTCACGTCCAACAATACCTCCGCGGACGAGTTCGCGGCGGCCGCCGCGGACGGCGGCTGCATCCTCAACCTGGATGACCTGAGCCTGGTGGAGAAAGTGCCGCACATGCCGGAGCTCGTGTGCTTCCGCTACAACCCGGGCGCGCGGCGCACCGGCAACCGCATCATCGGCAACCCGGTGGAGGCGAAGTACGGCGTCAGCGATGAGCAGCTGGTGCCCGCATTCCAGGCGGCCATCGCGCGCGGCGCGCGGCGCTTCGGTCTGCACACGATGCTGGCCTCCAACGAGCTCGACTACCGCTACATGGTGGAGACCGTGGACATGTTGCTGCGGACGGTGGAGCGCGTGGGCGACGCGCTCGACATCCGCTTCGAGTTCATCAACATGGGCGGCGGACTGGGCATTCCCTACCGTCCGGACGATGCGCCCTTCGACGTTCGCGCGCTGGCGCGGGAGGCCGCCGGGCTGCTGACGACCTTCGAGCAGCGGCACGGCTATGTGCCGGCGCTGTTCATGGAGAGCGGCCGCTACATGACCGGCCCCTACGGCGCGCTCGTCACGCGCGCGATCAACCACAAGCACACCTACCGCACCTACGTGGGCGTCGACGCCTGCATGTCCGCGCTGATGCGCCCCGGCATGTACGGCGCCTACCACCACATCGACGTACTCGGCAAGGCGCCGTCTGCCGGCGACGCGCCGGTCGACGTCGTCGGCTCCCTGTGTGAGAACAACGACAAGTTCGCGATCCAGCGTCCGCTGCCTGCGGTCGTGGACGGCGACCTGCTGGTCATCCACGACACCGGCGCGCACGGTCAGGCGATGGGCTTCAACTACAACGGCCGCCTGTGGCCGCAGGAGCTGCTGCTGCGCGAGGACGGCACGGTCGAGCGCATCCGGCGCGCGCAGACGCTGGACGACTACTTCGCGACGCTGGAGTTCCCCGCGCGGGTGTGGAACCCGGCCACGGAAGCGGCGCGGCCGCAGACGCGGCGCCGGACGGCGCGCGCGAGCTGAACGCGTGGTCGGCCCGCGGCACGGCGAGCGGCCTGGGCGGTACCTACGGCCGGCTGGCCGCGATCACGCGGCGTGCCGTGAGGAGTTCCCTGTGACTCGCAGGTTTCCATGACCGCGACCGACATCTCCGTTCGCCAGGCCGGGATCGCGGCCGCCCTACATGTGGTCCCGCCTTTCGCCAGTCCGCAGGCGGCGCAGGAGGAGGCGCAGCGACGGGTGGCATTCATCGCGAAGACGCTGCGCGACAGCGGCCAGCGCACGCTGGTGCTCGGCATCAGCGGCGGCATCGATTCGGCGCTCGCGGCGCGCCTCGCCCAGCTGGCGGTGGAGTCGCTGCGGACCGGGGAGGGCGCGGCCGACTGCCGCTTCATCGCCGTGCGCCTGCCCTACGGCGAGCAGTTCGACGAGGGTGACGCGCAGCTTGCGCTGCGCTTCATCCGCGCCGACGAGGAGCGGACGGTGCCCATCAAGGCCGGCGTCGACGCGTTGTGCAACGGGCTCGGGGACCTTGCAGCGCTCCCCGACGCGCGCCGCGACTTTGTGATCGGCAACGTCAAGGCGCGCGTGCGCATGGTGGCGCAGTTCGCCATCGCCAACGCCACGCATGGCCTCGTCATTGGCACCGATCACGCGGCCGAGGCCGTCATGGGCTTCTTCACGAAGTTCGGCGACGGCGCCGCGGATCTCACGCCGCTGGCCGGGCTCGTCAAGGGCCAGATCCGTGCCATCGCAGCGCATCTCGGGGCGCCTGCGAGGCTGGTCGACAAGGTGCCGACCGCGGACCTCGAGGCGTTGCGCCCGGGGCGTCCCGACGAGGACGCCTACGGCGTCACCTATGCGGAAATCGACGCCTTCCTGCATGGCGAGCCGGTCAGCGAGGCGGCCGCCACGCGAATCATCCAAGCCTACGACGCCAGCCGCCACAAGCGCCGGCTGCCGCTGACTCCGTAGACGAAGCGCATCGCTTGACGCCCCGCGCCGGAGCGCGTCAGCGGAACAGGTTGGCGCGCGCCAGCTCCATGACCTCGTCGCCGCGCCCGTTGAGCACCGCCTTGAGCATGTAGAGCGTGAAGCCCTTCGCCATCTCCGCCTTCACCTTCGGCGGCATGGCGATCTCCATGCGCTCGACGACGGCGTCCACCACCACCGGACCCTTGTGCGCCAACGCCACGGCGATGCCGTCCTCGAGCTCTGCGGGGTCGGTGATGCGGACGCTCTCGATGCCGACGGCCCTGGCCATGGCAGCGAAGTCCGGGTTGTCGAGTCCAGTCCCGAAGTCGATGAAGCCCGAGGACTTCTGCTCCAGCTCGATGAAGCCGAGCGCGCCGTTGTTGAAGATCACCACCTTCACCGGAAGCTGGAGCTGGCGCAGGGAGAGCAGGTCGCCCATCAACATCGTGAAGCCGCCGTCGCCCGAGAGCGAGATCACCTGCCGGCCGGGGAAGGCGGCCTGCGCGCCGATCGCCTGTGGCATGGCGTTGGCCATCGAGCCGTGCCAGAAGGAGCCGACCAGGCGGCGCTTTCCGGTCATCGTGAGATAGCGCGCGCCCCACACGGTGGGCAGGCCCACGTCGCTGGTGAAGATCGCATCCTCCGCCGCCTCCTCGCTGAGCACGCGCACTACGTGCTGCGGGTGCAGGCGTCCCCCGGGCTTGCCGGTGGCCAGCTTGTCGAGGTCGGCGCGCGCCTTGTGGTAATGGGCGACCGAGGCGTGCAGGTGCGCCTCGTCCTGCTTCTGCTGGAGCTGCGGCAGCAGCGCGGCGATGGCGGCCCGCGCGTCGCCGACGATGCCGAGCTCGACCGGCGTGCGCCGACCGATGCTGTCGGGCCGGACGTCCACCTGCGCGATGCGCGCGTCCTTCGGATAGAACTGCCGGTAGGGGAAGTCCGTGCCCAGCATCAGGAGCGCGTCGCAGGAACCCATGGCGTAGTAGCCGGAGGCAAAGCCGATGAGTCCGGTCATGCCGACGTCATAGGGGTTGTCCCACTCGACGTGTTCCTTGCCGCGCATGGCATGCACGATCGGCGCCTTGAGGCGCGCCGCCAGCGCGATCACTTCGTCGTGCGCGCCGGCGATGCCCGCGCCGCACAGCAGTGTCACGCGCTTTGTTTCGTTCAGGAGCTTCGCGAGCCGCTCGATGGCGTTGCCGTCGGGCTGCGCAATCGCGGCCGGCGGCAGAAGGCTTTCGCGTGGCGGGATCGCCTCGTCGCGGGCTTCCAGCAGCGCCACGTCGCCCGGAATCACGAGCACGGATACGCAGCGTTCGCCGACCGCACGGCGGATCGCGATCTCCAGCACGCGCGGCATCTGCGCCGCGCTGGAGACGAGCTCGCAGTAGCCGGAGCACTCGCGGAACAGATGTTCGGGGTGGGTTTCCTGGAAATAGCCCGAGCCGATCTCGGCGGACGGGATGTGGGCGGCGATGGCCAGCACCGGCACGCGCGAACGGTGCGCGTCGAACAGGCCGTTGATGAGGTGCAGGTTGCCGGGTCCGCAGCTGCCGGCGCACACGGCAAGCTCGCCGGTCACGTGCGCTTCGCCGGCCGCGGCGAAGGCGGCGGCCTCCTCGTGGCGCATGTGGATCCACTCGATGCCGCCCTTGCGGCGCAGCGCGTCCGTGAAGCCGTTGAGGCTGTCGCCGACGATGCCGTAGATCCGCTTCACGCCGGCAGCCTTGAGGACGTCGACCATCTGATCGGCCACGGTAGGCATGCTCATCTTCCGTTCAGCTGAATGCGCACGGTAGATCGCGCGGCGTGCGTCGCACAAACGCTTCCGTCACGCTGGACGTGCCCGCGCCCGCGCCGCGCGCCTGCGATGCGGACTGCTAGAGCCGGCGCCGTTCAGGCGCGTCCGAAGGCTTGGTATGCGGCGGCCTCGAAGTTCTCGAAGCAGCCCACGGCGCCCGCGTCGAGGAACGGCAGGGTCTGGGTCATCAGCACGCCGGTGAGTCGCCGCGTTGGATCGATCCAGAAATAGGTGTTCGTCAGCCCGGCCCACGCCAGGCTGCCGGCGGAACGTCCCTGCGGCGTGGGCTCGACGTTGATCTGGAAGGCCAGTCCGTACTTGCTGGGCGTGCCCGGCAGCAGGCCGAGGCCACGCGCTTCCGCGTTCCATAGCGGCGGGATCACGGAGCGCGTCGGCAGCACCATGAGCTCGCCGATCTGGTTGCGGCCCATCTCATGGACCGTTTCCTGCTTCAGGATCCGGACGCCGTCCAGCGTGCCGCCGCCCAGCAGCATGCGCAGTAGCCGCAGGTAGTCGCGTGGCGTGCTGAAGAGGTCGCCGCCGCCGCCCTGGAACTCCGGCTGCGGGCGCTCGACGGGGTGGAAGGCGAGCGTTCCGTCCGGCAGCCGCACGTGGATGCCGGCCAGCCGCGCCTGCATGTCCGGTCGCAGCGAGAAACCCGTGTCGGCCATGCCGAGCGGACCGAGCACGTGTTCCTCGAGATATTCGCCCAGCGTTGCGCCGGTGACCGCTTCCAGCATCTGGCCTGCCCAGTCCACGCCGATGCCGTATTCCCAGCGCGTGCCCGGATCCACGACCAGCGGCGCTTCCAGCATCGCCTTCCTGCCGCTGACGACGTCGGGCTGGCCGGTGAGCTGCTTGAAGCGCTGCAGGTTGGCGTTGAGAAACACGTAGGAGAAGCCCGAGGTGTGCGACAGCAGCATGCGCAACGTGATGGCGCGTCGCGGCGGCCGCAGGATCGGCTGGCCGTCCGCGCCAAATCCCTCCAGCACCTGCGTGCGCGCCAGCGCCGGCACCACCTCGGCCGCCGGCGCGTCGAGTCGTAGCCGGCCCTGCTCCACCAGCTGCATGACCGCGACCGCCGTGACCGGCTTGGTCATCGAGGCGAGCCAGAACACGCTGTCCATCGTCATTGGCGCGGGCTTTCCGAGCTGCCGCACGCCGGCGGCGCGTTCATGCAGCGTCCGGTGGTCGTCCGCGACCGCCGCGGCCACGCCCGCGACCCGGCCGCTGCGCGTCGCCTCGTCGAGCGCACGATCGAGCGCTTCGTTCATGGTCCTCTCCTCCGGCTGGTGACGAGCATCAGCATAAGCGAGCGAGCCGACGCGGGCGTCGCGCGGCGCGGAGACCGCGCTAGGGGTGTCCGCCGGGCGGCAGCGCGGCAGAGTTGACTGCGTGCGCGGCGAGCTGCGGCTGCCCGCGCGGCGGCACTTCCACGGGATGACGGGCGCGCAGCGCCGCGATCAGCGGTTCGGCGATCGCCGTGCCCACGATCACGACCACGCCGGCGTAGAACAGCGGTCCCAGCTGGCGCTGTTCTCCGAGGATCGGGATCGCCAGCAGCACGGCGTAGACGGGCTCGAGGTTGGTGGCGACCTGCTGCGCGAAGGCGCTGATGTGGTGCAGCGCCATGAACAGCATGATCATCGGCAGCAGCGTAAGGCCGATCGAGAGGACCAGCAGCAGCCACAGGTTGCGGCCCTGCGGGAGCACGAAGGCGGCGTCGCCGTGCGGCAGCAGCGCGGTGACGACGCTCAGCAGCACGGCGCCGGTCGCCACTTCGATGAAGGTCAGCGTGGCCGGCGGCGCGCGTTCGATCAGCCGCTTGTTGAAGATGCTGAAGAACACGATGCACAGCACCGAGGCCATGCCGACGCCGAAGCCGACGTACATGCGTGCCGGGATGCCGCCGACGATCATGGCGATGCCCGGGATCGTTCCCAGTCCGATCAGGCCCTCGCGCAGGCTGAAGCGGCGGTGCGCGAGCGCCGGTTCGACGAGCGCCAGGAACATCGGCGCCGTGCCGATGCAGATCGCGCCGACGGAGGCGTTCGCCAGCTTGATCGCGAAGTAGAACAGCGTCCAGTTGCCCGTCAGCAGCACGCCGATGCCGCAGTAGGCGAGGATCAACCGTCGCGGCATCCGCCGCAGCGGGCGCCATACCGCTGGTACCAGCAGCAGCACGCCCGCCGCGATCACCATGCGCCACCAGACGAGCTCGAGGGCGTCGAGCGTGATCAGCCGTCCGAAGATCGACGTGAAGCCCCACAGCACCACGCACAGGTGGATCAGCAGGTAGCCACGGGCGGTGGGAGACAGCGATTTCAACGCGGTGGTGACACAACCCGGATCAGACGATGGCGATCCCGTCTCCCGTCGACATCGCGCGCGTATTGTCGCGCTGCGGACGACTCGCCGGAAAGCCTCAGCCCTGTCCAACATGAGATGAGTCTGAGCGGGAGTGCGTGATTCCAACATCAGATGAGTCTGGAGGGAGGTAGCGGGTCGTTGATCATCCGGAGATGATCTTGACCCTGCATGACGACCGGCTCACCAGTCTGGAGAG
>DASVGQ010000168.1:0-13281 GCA_036379455.1 Nevskiaceae bacterium | reverse complement strand
ATGTGGTGCGGCAGCAGCAAGGCCTTCGCGAATCTCAGCCTGACCTTCCACGAGACGGAGCACGGCGTCTTCTGCGCGCATCATTACCGCTACAGCCCGTCGATGAGTACCTTCCTCGTCGAGATCAGTCCGCAGACTTGGCGGCGCGCGGGCTTCGAGACGATGGCGCTGGACGACACGCTGCGGCACTTCGAGCGCGTGTTCGCACCGGAGCTTGACGGGCACCCGGTGCTGTCGAACCATTCCTACTGGCGCAACTTCCCGGTGATCTGGAACGCGCGCTGGAGCTTCGAAAACGTCGTGCTGCTGGGGGATGCGCTGCGGCCGGCGCATTTTTCGATCGGCTCCGGCACGCGCATGGCCATGCAGGACGCGCTGGCGCTGTGCGCGGCCTTCAGGCAGCACCCGAGCGACGTACCCGCCGCGCTGCAGGCCTTCCAGACGCTGCGGATGCCGACCATGCGCAAGATCTGGGACGCCGCCAACCGCAGCATGGAGTGGTACGAGCGCATGGATGAGCTGGTGCCGCACCTTTCGCCGGTCGAGTTCGCCTACAGCTACATGACGCGCACCGGGCGGGTGGACCACGCGCGGGTGCGGCGCATCGACGCGCGGCTGGCCGACGCCTACGAGAAGCTGCACCCGGAGGTGGCCGGTGCGTGACGCGCAGCGGGAGGTGGCCGTCGACCTCGCGTGGCATCCGCTCTTGTGCGGCTGCCCGTCACGAACGAGTTGACTGCCGATGGGCAATCGCGTCAGCAGGGTGACCACCCGCACCGGTGACGCCGGTACCACCGGCCTTGCCGACGGCGAGCGGCGTCCGAAGACGGATGCGCGCATCGCGGCGTTGGGCGACGTCGACGAGCTCAACTGCTGCATCGGACTGGCGGTGGTCGAGGAGATTCCGGATGCGGTTCGGGCGTTCCTGCGCCGCATCCAGCAGGAGCTCTTCGACCTGGGCGGCGAGCTGTCGCTGCCGGGTTCCGAGGTCATCTCGGCGGCGCACGTCGACGCGCTGGAACAGGCCGTCCGTTCCTTCAACGCCGGGTTGCCGCCGCTGAAGGAGTTCGTGTTGCCCGGCGGCAACCGCGCCGCCGCGGCCGCTCACCACGCGCGCGCCGTCGCGCGGCGGGCGGAGCGCTCGGCGTGGGCGTTGGCGGCGCGTGAGCCGGTCAACCCCGAGCTGCTGCGTTACTTGAACCGGCTGTCGGACGCGCTGTTTGTCTGCGCCCGGGTGCTGGCGCGTCGCGACGGTGGCGAAGAAGTGATGTGGCGGCACGAACGCCACCGGGGACCGTGGCCGGGGAAGCGCTGACCCCGCGGTTGCGGTGAAGGCCGGGGTCCGGGAAACGGCCCGGCGGGGGTCGGGATCTCTCGAGGCGTACCGCCGACGCGGGGGGCCTCCGCGGCGTGCTCGCGCGGTAACGCGGTCGCGCTGCCTGAGCCGGTGCGCCGCGCGTCTATAGTGGCCGCCATCCAACGCACGGAGCAGGAACATGAAGGCTCGCATCGATTTCCAGGCGGTCGCGCCCGAAGGCACGAAGGCGCTGCACAGCGCGCATGACTATCTCGACCACTGCGGCCTGCCGAAGCAGCTCGTGGATCTCGTCTACCTGCGCGTGTCGCAGATCAACGGCTGTGGTTTCTGCATCGACATGCATTCGCGCGATCTGCTCAAGACCGGCATGCCGGAGGACAAGCTGCGCCTCGTGCCGGTGTGGCACGAGCTGGGTGAATTCTTCACGGCGCGCGAGCGCGCCGCGCTGCGCTGGGCCGAGTCGCTTACGCGCCTGCCCGAGACCGGCGCGCCCGACGCCGACTACGACGCCGTCAAGGCGGCGTTCGACGACAAGGAAGTGGTCGACCTCACGCTGGCGATCGCGATGATGAATGCCTTCAACCGGCTCGGCGTCGGCTTTCGCGTCGTGCCGCAGGCGATGGTCGAGCGGCAGCGAAGCGCCGCCTGACGCGGGCAATGCGTCGCCGGGTCAGGCGTCGAGCGCCTCGATCCGGACGTCGTCGCTGAGTTCGGTTTCGGCGCTCCACTCCGGCAGCAACAGCACGGCGCTGCCGGCGCGCTGCGTGCGGCGCAGCGCCTGGATGACGCGGCGGCACGCGGCGCATACGGCGTCGGTCAGCGCGTCGCCGCGCAGCAGGCGGGCGGTCAGCACGGCGGCGAACAGGTCGCCCGCGCCCTTGGGTTCCGCATCGACGCGCGCGTGGGTCACGCGCCAGCATTGCTCGCGCGTGGCGAGCAGCAGCTGCATGCGGTGGTCGGGCCAGCGGCCGGGCAGGGCGCTGGTCACCGCGACCCACTGCGTGTGTCCGACCAGCAGTGAGCGCGCGGCGGCGAGCGCGCTCTGCGCGTCGATGATCGGACCTCCCGCCAGGCGGGAAAGCTCGAATTCGTTCGGCAGGAGCCCATCGGCCAGCTCCAGAAGCCCACGGCGATAGGCGTCTACCAAGCCGGGGTCGACGTACACGCCTTCCTTGCGGTCGCCGATGACCGGGTCGATCACTACCAGCGGGCGCCGCGAGTCGGCAAATGGGGCGATCCATGCGCCCAGCGCGCCCGCTTGCGCCGGGCTGCCGAGGAATCCGGACAGCACGGCGCGCAGTTTCCCGAGACTGCCCCGCGCACGCAGATCCTCGAGGTAGCCGGCGAACCACTCGATGGGGACCGGCCCGCCGTGCATGGTCGGGTAGTGGGGGAGGTTGCCGAGCACGACCGTGGGCACCGCCGCCACCGCGAGCTCGTGCGCTTGCAGCACCGGGACCGCCACGTTGTTGCCAACCCGCCCGTAGACCACTTGGGATTGCACGGATACCACGTCGATGGGAAGCGGCTTCAGTCCCGGCGGCGGCCAGATGCTTTTCTCGGTCATCGCACGGCGGGCCGGCTGGTGAGCTTCAGGGGAGAGCGGCGCGCACGTGCATGTGCCGCCGTGGCGTGCGCTCAGTAGCGCTGGAACACCAGCGTGGCGTTGGTGCCGCCGAAGCCGAAGCTGTTCGACATCACCACGTCTACGCGCTGCGTGCGCGTGCTGCGCAGGATCGGCGCGCCCTCGCAGGCCGGATCCAGCGTCTCGATGTTGGCGGACCCGGCGAGGAAGCCGTCGCGCATCATGAGCAGCGAGTAGATCGCTTCCTGGGCGCCGGCGGCCCCCAGCGAATGGCCGGTGAGCGACTTCGTCGAGGAGATGAGCGGCAGGCTTGTGCCGAACACTTCGCGCACGGCGTTGAGCTCGGTGACGTCTCCGCTGGGCGTGGAAGTGCCGTGGGTGTTGAGGTATTCGATCGGCCGGCCCACGCCTTCCAGGGCCTGCCGCATGCAGCGTACCGCGCCCTCGCCGGAGGGCTTGACCATGTCGAAGCCGTCGGCGGTGACGCCGAAGCCGACCAGCTCCGCGTAGATCCGCGCGCCGCGCTTCCTCGCGTGCTCCAGCTCCTCGAGCACGACCATGCCGCCGCCGCCGGCGATGACGAAGCCGTCACGGTCCGCGTCGTAGGCGCGCGAGGCCTGCTCCGGCGTGTCGTTGCGCTTCGTCGACAGCGCGCCCATCGCGTCGAACAGGCAGGTTAGCGACCAGTGCTCCTCTTCGCCGCCGCCGCAGAACATCACGTCCTGCAGGCCCCACTGGATCTGCTGTGCGCCGGCGCCGATGCAATGCGCGCTGGTCGCGCACGCCGAGCTGATCGAGTAGCTCACGCCCTTGATGTGGAACACGGTGGACAAGCACGCCGCGACGGTGCTGCACATCGTGCGCGGCACCCGCGTTGGGCCGATCTTGCGCACGCCGCGGGCGCGCAGGATATCGGCGGCCTCTACCGCGTTGGCGGTGGACCCGCCGCCGCTGCCGCCGATGATGCCGGTGCGTGGATTGCTGATCTGCGCCTCATCGAGCCCGCTGTCGGCAATCGCTTGGCGCAGCGAAAGCGCCGCATAGCCCGCCGCGTCCCCCATGAACCGGCGCTCGCGCCGGTCCAGCGCTTCGTCCAGATTCACGGGCGGTACGCCGGCGACCTGGCTGCGCAGCCCCATCTGCGCGTACTCCGGCTTGGCGCGGATGCCGGAGCGTCCTTCCGCCAGCGCGAAGCTGACGGTCTGCAGATCGTTTCCGAGGCACGAGGCAATACCCATACCCGTGACGACGACGCGACGCATGACATGGTTCTCCCGGTGTCGGCGGCCCTCGAGCTTCGGTGCGGTGCCGCACCGCCACCGGATTCGCGGGTATGTCGTCATCCTAACGCGGCGGCCGCGGCGCGTGGGGCGGCGCGTTGACGGCGGGATGGCTCTACCGATCGCGCGCTTCCGGCCCGTCGCGCGATGCCGGGGCCTGCGGCGACGCGGCCTGCGTGTCAAAGCGTTGCGGCAGCGCGTACGCTGAGAAGCGGGGCATTCCCACGGAGGATCCGGATGCAAGCTGGCGACGCGGCACCAGGACACGACGAGTCCGCAGGGCTCGACGGGAAGACCGGGCGGGTTGAGGCTTTCACCAGGGAGCAGCTCCTGGCCTGCGGGCACGGCACGCTGTTCGCGAAGGCCGATGCGCGCCTGCCCGTGCCACCGATGCTGATGTTCGACCGCGTCACCCGCATCGCCGACGGCGGAGGCAGCCACGGGCGCGGCGAGATCCGCGCCGAGCTCGACATCCGGCCGGATCTGTGGTTCTTCGGCTGCCATTTCCTCGGCGACCCGGTCATGCCGGGCTGTCTTGGTCTCGACGCGATGTGGCAGCTCAGCGGCTTTTTCCTGCCGTGGCTCGGGCTGCCGGGACGCGGCCGCGCGCTCGGCGTGGCCGAAGTGAAGTTCAGCGGACAGGTGCTTCCGGACGCAAAGCTCGTGCGCTATCAGATCGACGTGCGGCGGGTGCTGCGCGGCCGCGTGCCGTTGATCATCACGGACGGACAGACCTTCGTGGACGAGCGCCTGATCTACGTGGCGAAGGGCCTGCGCGTCGGCCTGTTCCAGTCCACGCAGGGCATGTGAGGACGCCTTGCCGTGGACCAAGGCGCCGGACGCCTGTCCTTCGGGAGACTTCGGCGCGGTGCAGGGCGAAACGGGGCAGACGCCGCGGCGCGGCGTGACGACAGTATCCAGACAAAACGGAATCCAGCAGCCATGACCACCGGTACAGACACGACGACCCCTTCAACGCAGCAGATCTCCCGCCGGGCGCGGCGCGTGGCGAGGAAGGCGGACCGCAGCGACGATCTGCTGTCGCCGACCGGCGGCGGGCAGCTGACGCGCCTTGCGCCGCAGGCCGTCAGCCTCGACGTGCTGCGGGAGAAGTACGCCAAGGGCGACGAGAAGACGATCGCGGACGTCCTCGCGCGCGTCGCGCGCGGCCTGGCGGCCGTCGAGGCCGATCCTGCCGCGTGGGAGCCGCGCTTCCGCAAGGCGCTGGATGACGGGTTCGTTCCCGCCGGCCGCATCATGAGCGCGGCCGGCACGGACCTGCAGGCGACGCTGATCAACTGCTTCGTGCAACCGGTCGGGGATTCCATCCGCGCGAAGGAGGACGGCACTCCCGGTATCTACGACGCGCTGCTGGAAGCGGCCGAGACCATGCGTCGCGGGGGCGGCGTCGGCTACGACTTCTCCGCGATCCGCCCACGCGGTGCCCTCGTCAAGGCGACCCAGAGCCGGGCGTCAGGGCCGATTTCCTACATGCGGGTGTTCGACCGCTCCTGCGAGACAGTCGAATCCGCCGGCGCGCGCCGCGGCGCGCAGATGGGCGTGCTGCGCATCGACCATCCCGACGTCGAGGCCTTCATCGCCGCGAAGGGCACGAAGGGCGAGCTGACCAACTTCAATCTGTCGGTCGGCGTCACGGACGCGTTCATGAACGCGGTCGTCGCGGATACGGACTGGGAGCTCGTGCACCGCGCGGAGCCGAGTCCGGGCGCGGAGGGCACCTACCAGCGCGCGGACGGCATGTGGGTGTACCGCCGGGTGCGGGCGCGCGAGCTGTGGGACACGATCATGGCCTCGACCTATGACCACGCCGAGCCCGGCGTGCTGTTCATCGATCGCATGAATGCCGAGAACAACCTGCACTACTGCGAGACCATCGTCGCCACCAACCCCTGCGCCGAGCAGCCGCTGCCGGCCTACGGCTGCTGCTGCCTCGGCTCCATCAACCTCACACGCTTCGTGCGCGACGGCTTCGGCGCGGATGCGGCCTTCGACTTCGAGGCCTTCGGCGCGCTGGTGCCGGTCGCCATCCGCATGCTGGACAACGTCCTCGATGCGACCGTGTGGCCGCTCGAGAAGCAGCATCGCGAGGCGATGAACAAGCGTCGCGTCGGGCTCGGCTACCTCGGGCTCGGCGACGCGCTCGTGATGCTCGGCCTGCGCTACGACTCGGACGCCGGGCGGCAGATGGCCGCGCGCATCACCGAGACGATGCGGGACCGGGCCTATCTGGCGTCCATCGATCTGGCCAAGGAGCGCGGCGCGTTTCCGTTGCTCGATGCGCCACGCTATCTGGAGTCGGGCTTTGCGCGCCGCCTGCCCGAGCCGATCCGCAAAGCCATCTCCGCGCACGGCATGCGCAACTCGCACCTGCTGAGCGTGGCGCCCACCGGCACCATCACGCTGGCCTTCGCCGACAACGCCAGCAACGGCGTCGAGCCGGCCTTCTCGTGGACCTATGACCGCAAGAAGCGCACCGACGAGGGCTTCGAACATTACGCCGTCGAGGACCACGCCTACCGCGTCTATCGCGAGCGGGGCGGCGATCTCGAGCATCTGCCGGAGAGCTTCGTCAGCGCGCTGGAGATCAGCGCGCGCGACCACGCGGCGATGATCGCGGCCGTGATGCCGTATATCGATACCTCCATCTCCAAGACGGTCAACGTGCCGGCCGACTACCCCTTCGAGGACTTCAAGGACCTCTACCTGCAGGGCTGGAAGGGCGGCGCCAAGGGCCTCGCGACCTTCCGCCCGAACGCCGTGACCGGCGCGGTGCTGAGCCAGACGCAGGCGACGGAGCCGGTGAAGGTAGCCGACCTGGACGCGGAAGACCCCGATCGTCGGGTGCACCTGGCGCAGGTGCCGGTGCCGGCGATGGCCTCGCTGCGCTGGCGCAAGCGTCCACGCCTGCCGGCCGGCAATCCGGCGTGGACCTACATGGTCGAGCACCCGCACGGCTATCGCTTCGCGGTGTTCATCGGGCATATCGAGAATGGCGCGGGACGTCCCTTCGAGGTCTGGATCAACGGCGCGGAGCAGCCGCGCGGACTCGGCGCGCTGGCCAAGTCGCTGTCCATGGATATGCGCTCGGAGGACCGCGGCTGGCTCAAGGCCAAGCTGGACTCGCTGGCGCGCACGCGCGGGGAGGACGCCTTCTGGCTGGCCATGCCGCCCGACGGTCGCGCGACGCCGGTGCCAAGCCTCGTGGCGGGTTTCGCGCGCCTCGTGCTGACGCGCTGCGAGGCGCTGCACACCTTCGATGCCATTGGCCCGACGCCGGTGCTCGATGCGCTCATGAGTCCCAAGGAACCGAAGACCGGGCCCGACGGCACCATGGCCTGGAGCGTCGACGTCATCAATCCCGTCACGGGCGATGACTTCGTGCTGATGGCCAAGGAGCTGGTGATGCCGGATGGCCGCCGGCGACCCTACTCCGTGTGGCTGGCTGGCGAATACCCGCGCGCGCTGGACGGGCTGTGCAAGTCGCTGTCCTTCGACATGCGGGTGCTGGACGTCGCGTGGATCGGCGGCAAACTCGCGCAGCTGCTGGACTATGCCGAGCCGCGCGGTGACTTCATGGCGCGCGTGCCCGGCGAGAAGCGGCAGGAAACCTATCCTTCGACGCTGGCCTACATCGTCCGGCTGCTGGTGCACCGCTACGCGATGCTCGGGCTGCTCGACGAACGCGGTCGGCCCGTTGACACCATGGGCCTGGTCGACACCGGCACCGAAGACGGCGAGGCGGGCGCCGGCGCAGCGACGGCGCGGCAGCACGTCACCAGCGGCCGGCTGTGCCGCGAGTGCGGGCAGCGCGCCGTGGTTCGCCTCGGCGGCTGCGACCAGTGCACCGCCTGCGGCGCCATCGGCAACTGCGGCTGAGGACGACAGGAAGCGATGGCGCCAGGCGCCGCCGCGCGCGGTGCCGGCAGATTCGCGGCGCCAGGTGACGGTGCACCGTGAGTTGACCGTCCTGTGGCGACATGCTGGAGTGCGGGGCGGAGGGGCATTTCACGCACAGGGAGACTGCCGGAACAGCTACTCCGGCCGGGGATTCGCGTGATTTCCGTGTAGATGGAGTAGGCCGAGCGTGCCCGTTGGTAGATGCGCGCGAGCCGCTCCCTTGCACGGCGAACACGATGCGGGAGGCTCCTTCGTGCCGACTTGAAAAGGAGCGTCCACATGAAGGTTCGTCATCTTGCCCGGCGGCTGCCGGCCCTGCTGCTCGCCGCCGTCGTTGGGGCGGCGAGCCCCACGCTGTCCGCTGCCGATACGGCTTACAAGGTGGGTTTCATCAATTCGTTGTCCGGGCCCTACGCGTCGCTGGGAGTCTCCTACGCGAAGGGATTCAAGGCGGGATATGCGCTGCAACAGGACATCGGCGGGCACAAGATCGAAGTCATCTCCATCGACGACCGGTCGGACCCCACGGCCGCCGTACAGGCGATGCGCAAGCTGGTGACCGAGGACCACGTCGACGTCATTCTCGGGTCCTCGAACACGGCCAACGACACGGCCATGGCAACGGAGGCGCGCAAACTCAAGGTGCCGATGATCGCGCTGGCGCCGATCATGCTCGGTGGTGACAAGGCGACCTGGACGATCACCGTGCCGCAGCCGATTCCGCTGATGGTCGACATCGTTGTCAAGCGCATGAAAGCGGACGGCGTCAAGACGCTCGGCACGATCGCGTTCAGCGATGCATCCGGCGACCTGTTTACCGCGGCCGTGAAGAAGGCGGCAGGCGCCGAGGGCATCGAGGTCGTCGCCGATGAGCGCTACGACACGAGCGCGTCGTCCGTTACGGGACAGATCACGCAGATCCTGCGCAAGCATCCCGACGCAGTCATGAATCTCGGCGCCGGCAGTCCCGGGGCGCTACCGATGCTGGCGCTTGCCCAGCAGCGCTACCAGGGCCGCGTCTACGGTGATCCACCGCTGCTGTCAGACTCCTTCGTCCGGCTGGCCGGTGCCGCCGGGAACGGGCTCGTCGTGTCCGCCGGTGCCGGCGTCGTCGCCGAGCAGCTACCCGAGAGCAATCCGATTCGTGCGGTGGCTTTGAAGTTCGACGAGATGTTCCGGAAGGCCAACCATGAAGCGCCGACGGACGCCTTCACGTCCTACGCCTACGACGGCTGGTTGCTGTTCCTGAATGCCGCGGAGCGCGTGCCGAAAAACCTTTCCCCCGGGACTCCCGAATTTCGCGCTGCGCTGCGCGATGCGCTGTACAGCACGAAGGAGCTGGTGGGAGCGCAGGGCATCTACAATTTTCATCCCGGCGACACCTTTGGCGTCGACCAGCGGGCGATGGTTCTCGTGAAGCTCGAGAACGGCAAGTGGATCTACAGCCCGTAGCCCTCGCGTGTGTGGCTTGGCGCGCGTTTCATGCGCGCCCGGCCCACGCGGCGCGCGCCAACGCGCGGAGGTAGCGCTCCTGCACGTGCGGCGGCGCGAGCTGCAAGGGGATCGCCTCGATGTCCAGGTGGCCCAACTGGCCCGCTTCCGAACTCGCGTTCGTCGCCTGCCACGCGAGGATGGCCAACCTTGCCGCATCGGTATCCGTGAACGGACAGGGCTGATAGCCTTCGCGCTCGACCCAGCCCGGGTCGAGGAACTCGCGACCGCAGTACTGCACCGACGGTGGCATGTAGAGCTCGTCAGGATAGCTGCGCGTGATGCGCACGACGTAATAGGTCTGCGATGGGTCGTCGGTCGTCAATGCGCTTCCCGTCCGTGGATCCTGGTCAGCCCCAAAGATAGCGCCCGCGGGCCTTGGCGAGGCCTGACGCGCGTCATGGGCGCTGCCACACGACGCGGACCCGGTTTCGCCGAGCAGCCGCCCGGCGTGATGCGCCACGTGGCTTCGGCCGGGGTCTGCGGCCGGCTCCCGCAGGGAGGTGTCCATCGCGCGGATCGCTGCGGTTCGCGTCGTGGGTCGCTGGCCCCGTGCCGCACGTCAGTCGGGATGGGACCCCGGTTCGTCGTGCCCGTGAAGTCGGCTCTGCGCAGATTCGCCGGCAACTCGATCCGCGTAGTCCCATACCGCGTCCAGGAACTTCTGCAGCAAGGCGGAGGGGTCTTCGTCGCGGTAGATCACGCAGGAGTCCACCGTCTCGCGGTCCTGCTGCACGAAGGGGATGTAACGCACGTTCGGCAGCCGCAGGTTCGTCGCGGAGCTGGGGATGATGGTGACGCCGAGGCCGCTGGCGACCATCGCGATGGCCGTCGGCACATCGTCGACTATCGTGATCCGCTGCGGAACGAGCCCGCGCCGGGCGAACACGCCGAGCACATGATCCATGAAGCCGGGGCGCGGGCCGCGCGGATAGAAGATGAGGTCCTCGTCGATCAACTGGCGGAGCGTGAGCTCGGCCGCGCCTGCCAGGCGATGCTGATCGGATACGCCGACGAAGAGCGTCTGCCGGTCGACGTTCCTCCAGCGGACGCCGGGCTCGTCGACGAGGAAGCGGTTGAAACCGACGTCGATGCGGCGTTCGCGCAGGGCCTTCAGCTGTTCGGAGCGCGTCATCGTGTGGAGTGCCACCTCGATGTGCGCATTGTCGTGGCGGAACGCACCGATGACGCGGGGAATGAAGTCGAACACCGGCGATCCGAACACCCCGACGTCGAGGCGCCCTGCGTGTCCGCGCCCGATGAGCTCCACCCGCCGCGCGGCACGCTCCACCAGCGTCACGATATTGCAGGCTTCCACGTAGAACTCGTGGCCGGCTGCGGTGACCTCGACGCCGTGCGGATGGCGGACCAGCAGCTGCGTATCCAGCATGTCTTCCAGAGCGCGGATGTTGCGGGTCAGCGGCGGCTGTGAGATGTGCAGCCGCAGCGCGGCCGCCCGCAGCCCGCCTTCCTCCACGACCGCGATGAAATACCGCAGGTGGCGCAACTCGATGGCGTGCGATCTCATGGGACGAACCACGCGACGCGGAAACGAGATACACCGAAAGTATCATCCGGCGCGCCACAAGGTATTGGACGGCATCAAGTCCCTGCGATAAAAACTCGATTCGAGATCGATATCGGCAGCGTGCGCAGCGGAGAGTGACTCGCCGACACATCGACGCCCGTACCTGCGTGGGGGCGTGTCGACAGGAGGAGACGATCCATGGGCTTTCCCGGGCGCGGCGACGAAGCTGTCATCACCAAGCCGGATTCGGGCATCGACAGCTACAAGGACCTCGAGGGCAAGACGGGGGCGACGAATGCACTCACGTCGCGGACCGTGCTCGGCACGAAGATCGTCATGAAACGCGCCGGGGCAGATCCGGACAAGGTACGGTTCGTCGCACTGCCCTTCAAGTCGACGGTGCAGGCCGTGGCGCAGGGGCAGGCCGACGCGGCGATCGTCGTCACGCCCTTCCAGACCGAGGCGCGGGAGGGCGCTGAAGGTGTTCGGCGACCCGGCCATGGAAGCGTTCCCGCGGCATGCGCCGATCGTCACGGTGGTCACCAGCGACGCCACCGCGTGGAAGAAGCGTGCGGCGCTGGAGGCGTTCACCGCCGCCACTTTCCGGGCGGCAAAGGCGCTGAATGGAAACGTGCCGCTCCAGCGCGAGCTTGCGCAGAAGGTGCCGCTGCCGAACTTCGCCACGGGGCCGATGAATCTCGAGGCGCTGCAGGGCGAGCTGGATCTCGCCCACGAGTACGGCTACCTGGCGCGTCCGCTCAAGGCGACGGACATGGTGGTGGGCAAGTAGTACGGTGCAGGATGGTTTCGCGCGCCGAGGGTGGGGGCCGTTCCGCGGATCGATGTGACGCGTGTACGGTGGCGGCACGCCACGGCGGAACGGGAAAGTCTACGGATGTACGCCGCGGCGGGTGAGGGAGACAGGACGTCATGCACCAGATCATGAGCAATCTGATAGACGGCAAGCTGGTCGCGCCGGTCGGTGGCCGGTATCTGGACGTGTTCGAACCGGCGACCGGCGCCGTATACGCCGCCTGCCCGGATTCGGACGAGCGCGACGTGGAACTCGCGGTGCAGGCCGCGCAGCGGGCCGCCCCTGCATGGGGCGCGACGCCGGTGGACGCGCGAGCCAAGGCGATATCGGCGCTGGCCGATGCCGTCGAGGCCCAGTTCGAGTCCTTCGTCCGCGACGAGTCCCGCGACACCGGCAAACCGCTGACCCTGGCACGCGAAGTGGACATCTACCGCGCGGTGGCGAACCTGCGCTTCTTCGCCAGCGCGATTACCCAGTGGCACAGCGAGAGCTATGCGGACGGCGGGTCGCTGAACATCACGGTGCGCCAGCCGCTGGGCGTGGTCGGCTGCATCTCGCCGTGGAACCTTCCCCTGTATCTGTTTACGTGGAAGATTGCGCCAGCGCTGGCGGCGGGCAACGCGGTAGTGGCCAAGCCCAGCGAAGTGACTCCGTACACCGCTTTCCGGTTGTCGCAGCTGGCCGCCGAGTGCGGCCTGCCGCCGGGCGTGCTGAACATCGTGCAGGGCACCGGGCCCCGGGTCGGGCAGCCGTTGGTGGACCATGCGGCGATCAAGGCAGTGTCCTTCACCGGGAGCACGCGCACCGGCGCGGCGATCTCCGCGTCGGCGGCGCGCAGCTTCAAGAAGGTCTCGCTGGAAATGGGCGGAAAAAACCCGACGCTGATCTTCGACGACGCCGACCTGTCGGATGAGAAGCTCGGCACGATCGTGCGCTCGGGCTTCGTCAACCAGGGCGAGATCTGCCTGTGCGGCTCGCGGGTTCTCGTGCAGCGCAGCATCTACGATCAGTTCAAGGATCGCTATCTGGCGCGCGTCAAGGCTCTGCGCGTCGGGGACCCGCAGGACCCGTCCACCGATCTGGGCGCCATCGTCTCCGAGCAGCACCACAAGAAGGTGACCGACAGCTTGGCGCGGGCGCGCGACGAAGGCGGCACCGTACTCTGCGGCGGCGATGTTCCGCGGGTCGACGGACGCTGTGCGAACGGCTGGTTCGTCTCGCCCACGGTCATCGAAGGTTTGCCGCAGGCCTGCGCGACGAACCGCGAGGAGATCTTCGGCCCGGTCGTGACGCTCATCCCCTTCGACGACGAGGACGAGGCCATCGCCATGGCCAACGACACGAACT
>DASVGQ010000167.1:0-5221 GCA_036379455.1 Nevskiaceae bacterium | reverse complement strand
ACGGTGGAGGCGGTGAAGGTCGCCATGGTGTAGGGCGGCGGCGTGGCGCCGTCGTAGCCGATGAGCGGCGAGCGGTCGTAGAAGTAGCCGAAGTTCAGTCCGGCAGCGGCGTACTGCTGCACGTTGAGCGCATAGGCCTGCTTGCCCAGCGCGGCGCGCGCCGCCTCACCCGCGGCGTCCATCGCCTCGATGTTGTCGGGAACGCTGAGCCGCTCCTTCGACATCGCGATGCTGTGGTTCATGACGAAGCGCGACACCTGCTCGGTGATCGGCAGGCGCTCGGCTTCGTAGGCGTCGAGGATCGCCGCCGGCGCCCAGCCCGTCAGGTGCGCGGCGAGCATCCACGAGAGGTCCACCGCGTCGGCGATGCCGGCGTTCATGCCGTAGCCGGCGTAGGGCACCCAGATGTGCGAGGCGTCGCCGCACAGGAACACGCGGCCGTTGCGGAAGCGGTCGCACACCAGGCGGCGGCCGTACCAGTTGTAGTCGTCGAGGACGTCGTAGCGGAATTCCGGGCCGACGCCGAGGATCGCGCGCAGGCAGGCGTCGCGGTCGACGGAGTCGAAGTCCTTCTCATCCCGCGTGAGATAGTTGTGGACCAGCCACGTCTGCCGGCCGTCGATGGCATAGACGTTGCCGCAGCGCCGCGGGTTGAGCGAGAAGTTGCCCCACGCCGGCTTGCTGCGCAGCCGGCCGAGCAGCTCGGGTGCGCGGATGTAGGTGGTCTGCGTGCGCTGCAGGATCGCGTCGCCGGAGAGCTCGGCGCCGATCTCGCGGCGGATCTGCGAGTGGCTGCCGTCACAGGCGACGAGGTAGCGGCACTCGATCCTGAGAGTGGTGCCTTTGCGGGTGTCCGTCGCCCACGCGGTGACGCCCTCGGCGGTCTGCTCCAGGCGGTCGTAGCGCACGCCGCTGAGGACCGTGATCTGCGGCAGCGACTCGGCGTGCGCGAACAGGATCGGCTCCAGGTAGATCTGGTTGATGCGGTGCGGCGGTTCCGGCGTCGGCCAGCCGCAGTCGGGCCCGTCGGTGCAGGTGAAGCGATCCTTCCGGCTCGGGATCTCGACGCGGGTGAGCTCGATGCCGGTCATCGTGGTGCGGTAGGACACCGAGTGCGGATAGTCGGCCGGCAGGCCGGCGTCGCGGATTCGCTGGGCGATGCCGAGCCGGCGGAACACCTCCATCGACCGCGCCGAGACGTGGTTGCACTTCACCGGCGGGGCCACGCCCCGGCTGCGCTGTTCCATGAGCACGACGCGCACGCCGCGCCACGCGAGGTCAATAGCCAGCGTCAGGCCGACGGCGCCGGCGCCGACGATCAGCACCGGCGTCCTGAGCGCTTCAGGCACGGTCGCCTCCTGCCGCGACGCCTCTTCCTGCGGCGCGTTGCTCCGTGTTCTCGCCACGCGCCGCGACCGCGTAGTCCGGCGATTCATCACGCGGCGGCCCCGCGTTCATCGACACCAGCGGACGGCTGTCGAGGTTGACGCGCAGCTGGTAGACATCGGAGCGGTTGTAGTGCCCGGCGAAGTCGTGCGAGGCGCGCGAACGGATGCACAGGTCGAGGTCGGCGTCCGCGCAGGCGATGGCGTCCTTGTCGCCCGTCAGCGGCCCAGCGATCACGCGCCCGACCGGGTCGATGATGGCCGCCCCGCCGGTGAAGGCAGGGTCGCGCATGAAGGCGGTTTCTTCCTCGCTTGCATCCAGAGCCTCGATCATCTCCTTTGCGTTCAGGCTGGCGGACAGGATCACGAAGCAGCCGCAGGTATAGGCCACGCTGCGGCTCACCATCAGGCTGGCGTCCCGCATGTTGGCCCAGCCGCGCGAGAAGTGGCTCGGCCAGCTCGACACGTGCACCAGCGGGTATTCGGCCGCGACCCGGGCGATGGCGAGCGGGTTGGAGTTCTCCCCGCACACCAGCGAGCTGACGGTGCCGATCCCCGTGCGGAAGGAACGCTGCGTGGCGGCGTCCCCCGGTGCGTGGACCAGGCGCTCTCCGCGCGTCGGCACCAGCTTCTGGTGCTTGCCGGCGATGGCGCCGCTGCGGTCGATGAACACCTGGGTGTTGAACAGCGTGCCGGTGGTGCCGGGCAGGCGCTCCGTGACGCCGAGCACGACGTCGATGTGGTGCGCGGCCGCGGCTTCGCGGATCTCGTCCAGGTCGTGGCCGGACAGGTCGACCGATTGCTGGAACAGCCGGATGACGAGGTCCGCGGATTTCCTGCTCGAGGACGAGTGGTAGTAGTACCAGGTCGGATGTCCGGGAATGAAATTCTCGGGAAAGCCGATCAGCTGCGCGCCCTGCGCAGCCGCCTCGGCGACCAGCCGCGCGGCCTTGTGGACCGTCTGCGCCCGGTCCATCCACACCGGCGCGGCCTGCACGGCCGCCAGCCTTACGGTGTGTGGGCCGACTGATGTGAGTGGGTCGCAAGTCTCGTTTGCCACGGCGCTGCCTCCTCCAGTCACGACGTGCCCCTCCACTATGTGCCGATGCGTGCTCCGGTGCCATCCGCGGCGCGAACGGAAACCCTCCTTTTCCGGTTCGTTCAGCAGAACGATCGCTCGCGGCTGCGGCGCCGCGCGGCGGCCGTGCGGGGTGCCCGCATACCCACTGCGACTTGCGCGTACGTCCCGGCGGCGCGCCTGGCACGCGCCGCTGCATGGCGTTCGGCCTATCCTGCGGCGCATTCGCGGAAACTTGCAGGTGGTCATGCACGACGGTGGCAGTGGGCGACGGCGCGCCGCCGGCGTGTGGCGAGCGACGGACGCGGGCCGTCAGCGCGCCGATCCCGCGGCCACCTGGGTGCACCGTTCGGCGATCTTCGCGGTGATCGCGTTCGCGCTGCTGATGATGTCGATCGACGAAACGATCATGGCGACGATCCTGCACACGCTGCAGCAAGATCTCGGCACGACCATCAACTGGGCGGGCTGGACGATCACCGCCTATGCCTTCGGCTTCCTGCTGATGCTGCCGGTCAGCAGCACCCTGTGCGAACGGCACGGCAACCGGCGGGTGTTCCTCTGGTCCGTGCTGGGCTTCACGCTCGCATCGCTGTGCTGCGGCCTGGTCGACAACGTGTTCGTGCTGATCGCGCTGCGCGCCGTGCAGGCGGTCGCCGGCGCCGGCTTTACGCCGTCGGCCACGGGCATCGTGGTGGAGCACTTCGGGTCGGCGCGCGACCGCTACGTCGCGCTGTTCGGCAGCGTCTTCCTGGTCGGCGTCGTGTTGGGGCCGATCTTCGGTGGCGTGTTCGTCACCTGGCTGAGCTGGCGCTGGGCGTTCTTCGTCAACGTGCCGATCGGCGTGAGCGTGCTGGCAGCCGCCTTGAAGTGCATCCCCGCAGATGGCGCGATGGACGCCGCGCGCGGGCACATCGACCTCCCCGGGCTTGCGCTGCTCGGCACAGGGCTGGTGGCGGGCATGCTGGCCATCAGCTACCTCGGGCAGGGCCACGGCATGACGCTGGCCGTCGTGCTCATTGCCGGCACCCTGATTGCCTTTCTCGTGTTCCGACGTTTCTTCGCGCATCTGCGCACGGCGCATCGGCCGTTCATGACGCCCCGCCTGATCTACGGCCGCGGGTTCATGGCGGTGAACGTGCTCAACATCGTGTACGGCGCCGGCGTGGCCTGCGTGGCGACGCTCATCCCCCTCTATGCGGTCGACCGCTATGGCATCGACGCGCTGGACTCCGGGATCCTCCTGGTCGTGCAGGGCGGGGCGGCAGCGGTGACTTCATTCGCCGCGGCGCTCGCCATCCGGCGCAGCGGCTATCGGCTGCCCATCGCGGGAGGAGTACTGCTGGCGGTGGCGGGGACGGCCATGCTCGCCGTCCCGGTACCCGGCGGTCTCGGGTCCTTCGCGTGGCTGGTCGTGGCCTCGGTGCTGCTCGGCGCGGGAGGCGGCGTCATGAATCCCGCTTCGCGCAACGCCGGGCTGCAGCTGGCGCCAGAACATTCCGCTTCACTCACGGCGCTGCGGCTGATGGCGCAGTCCATCGGTTCGATCGCCACGGTTTCTGCGATGACCGCAGTGCTGGCGCGCGCCGCCGAGCCGGGTCGCGCGCAGGCGCTGATCTACGCGGTCGCGGCCGTCGTCATGCTCCTGCTCCTGCCGCTGGTGCGCCGCATCCCCGAGCACCGCGGCACGTGGTAACGCAGGCACGAGCGCCGCTCGCGGGATCGGTTGCGCACCGGTCGCGTCATCAATACGACGCACGCGGCCGACGGGCGATGCCTCTGGAGCACGCGTTTGCCGCGGCGATGTTGCGGCACGTGAGGCGTGACCGGCTCATGCTTCCGGCGCGAACAATGGATTGCAGCCATTCCGCACGTCGGCTGCCGCGCGCGGGCGCCTTATCCGTCCGGTTGCCGTGGCTCGCGGCCAATCCTTGGTTGTTTTGCCCGGCTCACGGTGTGGCGCCCGGATGTACCTTTGGCTCGATGAATGCGTAGAGCGCGCGATCCCTGAGTTGCCAGCGCCGGGCGACGGTCGATGCAGGAACGTTCGGGCCGATGAACGTCTTGCCGAGGCGCAGGCGGAGGGAGCGGCCCTGCTGCGGATGGAAATCGAGCGTGAATTCCGGGTTCACCTTCGCGTCGCGACGCGCCTTGAGATGCGTGAGTTGCTTGGCGACGAACTGGAGATCTTCGCGCGACGCAAGCGTGACCTCCGCACCGGCGGCGTCCCGGATCACGATGGCCCGCAGCGCCTGATCCCCGAGCGATGCAAGGGGCCCCGCGTCGCGCGCCGACGCGGAGGTGAAGGGGCTTGCCAGCGACAGCGCAGCGGTCACGAGCCATCCTGTCCATCGCACGCGGCGGGGCCAAGAGGCCGTTGCAGATTGCCTGCTCGTCATTGCTCCGCCCTCGCTTGTCGCGGTTCCGGTGTTCCGTGACCGGCGGATCTACATGGGGCCGCGGTGCCGGCGTGCGGCATGGTCGACTGCCTTCATCCCGCGATCAGCCCTCAATTCCGTTGCCGGCGCATGCGCTGGCAGCGCTGGTCGATCTGCTCGACGCGCAGCACGGGGCGGCTCAACGTCACCAGGTCGAAGCCTGCCGCACGGTTCGCGATTCGCACGCGTTCGAGGATTGGCTCGATGTGTGCGCAGCGTTCGTCATCCGACGACGTCGGCGGAAGGTCCGCGAGGCTGGTGGCGCACAGCGACTCCAACGCGGCGTTCACGTTGCGGGCTTCCGTCATGAAGGCCCGGAT
>DASVGQ010000166.1:0-4669 GCA_036379455.1 Nevskiaceae bacterium | reverse complement strand
GAACGGTGGCGTCGACACCACCGGCGCCCACGGCCGCGTATCTGGCGCGGCGACCGCCTCCACGAGAGCGCGACGGGGACCTGGCGCGCGAAGTCCGCCACGCCGCTCCGAAACCGCGGTTCGACCCACAGCAGGGCCGACGGCTCCATCACGAGGCAGAAGGAGGTTTCATGACTACTTATCTGGCAATCGCCGTGGGCGGTACGCTCGGCTGCTGGGCGCGTTACGCGCTGACCATCCTTATCCAGGGCCTGGCGGGGCGCAGCTTTCCGACCGCGACGCTGTCGATCAACGTGCTCGGCAGCTTCCTGATGGGCTTCCTGTTCACCGTGACGCTCGAGCGCGTGATGATGTCGGGCTCCCTGCGCGCTGGCATCCTGACGGGCGCGCTGGGCGGCTTTACCACCTTCTCGACGTTCTCGATGGAAACCCTGCTCCTGCTGCAGCAGGGTGAGACATCCAAGGCGGTGCTCTATGCCGTCGGCTCCGTCGCGCTCGGGCTGCTCGCCGCCTTCATCGGCTTCTACCTCGCCCGCCTCGTCTGAGCGGTGCGTATGATGGGAACCGCCTTCGCATGACGTTGCGACGATGCCGCAGACCGTGAAATTTGCTCGCGTGTACATCACCGAGGCCGAACACGACCACGGCAAGAACCTGTATCACGAGATCTTCGCCCTGCTGCACCAGGCACACCTCGTGCGCGGCACCACCGTCTTCCGCGGGATCGCCGGGTTCGGCAGCGACGGGAAGGTCCATCACGCGCGCGACCTGCTGACGCTTGCGGCGGATCTCCCGGTGGTGCTCGAGTTCTTCGGCGACGCGGCGCAGGTGGACGACGCTGTCACCGCCATCGCACCACACCTGCTGCCGGGCCACATCGTGACGTGGACAGCGCAATGCCTGTGAACGCCCGCATCGCGCTCGGAGTCATCGGTACGGCGTGCGGCGCGGCCCTGCTCGCCGCGTGCAGCACGCTGCCGCCGGCGGCACCCAACCGCGGCACCGTCAGCACGTCGGGGATGCCGGCGCCGGCCACATCAACCGCCGTGCCGGCGGCTGCCGCGCAGCCTCCCGCGCCGATATCGAACCCTTCGAGCGGCCCATCGCCCTGCGCCGCGGACCAGCTCCAGCTCGAGCGCGCCGGGAACAGCGCCGCGATGGGCCATCGCGCCTTTGCCTTCAAGTACACGAACGTATCGGGGCAGGCCTGCACGCTCGGTGGCTATCCGCAGGTGCAGGCGCTCGACGCCAACGGCAATCCCGTCGCGGGCATCTCGAGCGTACAGGCGACGCGTTCCTACCTTGTGCCATCAGCGGCAGGCAGCGGCCCGCAGCCCGTGGCACCGGGCGGGAGCCTGTGGTTCGTGCTGACGTGGAGCGTGGTACCGTCGGGCAACACGCCGTGCCCGGGGATGGCCGCCATCCAGATCGCGCTGCCTCCGGCGAACGCGAGCACTGCCGCGAACGCGTTCCCGGCCAGCGGCAGCAGCGTCGCGCCACCCGCGGCCGCGGCCATTCCGCAAGGCCGCATGTTCAACCAGGTCTCTTCCGTGTGTGACGGCATCCACGTCATGCCGCTGCGCGCCGCGCCCAAGCAATCCTGATGCACGGCGTGCGTGCGGTATCCGCGCACGCGCACGGGATCGTGGCGCGCGGCCGCTTCGTCCCCCATCCGCTGCTGCGCAGCGCGCATCTGCAGACGATCTTCCCGACGCTGTGCCGGCCGCGGCCACCGGTGCACGTCGAACGGGAGCGCATCGAGCTCGATGACAGTGACTTCGTCGATCTGGGCTGGCTGGGCGACTCGCGCACGCGCCGCGACGGCCCCATCCTGCTCATGGTGCACGGACTGGGCGGCGGCTTCGAGTCCAAGTACGCGCTCGGCCTCGGGCAGCGGCTGGCCGCGTACGGCTGGCGCAGCGTGATCCTGCAGCTGCGCGGCGCCGGCCCTGAGCCCAACCGCCTCGCGCGCTGCTACCACCACGGCGACACGGCGGACTTCCACATCATCTGTCGGCTGTTGCGCCGTCGCGTGCCGGACGAAGCCATCTATGCCGCCGGCTGGTCGCTCGGCGCGAACGTGGTGCTCAAGGCGGCGGGCGAGACGGGCACCGCGTGCCTGCTCTCCGGCGTGGCCGCGGCGAGCGTGCCATTCAACATCGCACCGTGCGCCGAGCACCTGCGCCACGGTGCCACGCGCGTCTACCAGTCCTACCTGATGCACGCGGTGCGCGCCAACCTGCGCTTCAAGCACCGCCGCGTGCCGCTGCCACCCGGAGCCGACCTCGACGCCGCGCTACGCGCGCATGACTTCTTCGCCTTCGACGACGCCTACACGGCGCCGATCAACGGCTTTGCGGACTCCCGCGACTACTACGCGCAAACTTCCTGCGGGCAGTTCCTGCGCGGCATCGCCTGCCCGACTCTCATCGTCCACGCGCGGGACGATCCGTTCATGGTGCCGGGCATCATCCCGCCTGCGGAAATGCTGTCGCCCGCGGTGCGGCTCGAGCTGTGCGACCACGGCGGGCACGTCGGCTTCGTCAGCCGCGGGCCGCACGGTGTACCGGACTACTGGCTCGGCGAGCGCATCGCGTCTTTCCTCGAGGCCCAGCGCGCCGGCAGCCACATCGCATCGCCGTAGCTGAAGAAGCGGTAGCGCGCCTCGACGGCGTGGCGGTAGGCGGCCAACGTCCGACGGTAGCCTGCAAAGGCGCACACCAGCATGAGCAGCGTGCTCTGCGGCAGGTGGAAGTTCGTCAGCAGCGCGTCGACGACGCGGAACTCGAACCCCGGCACGATGAACAGATCCGTTTCGCCGTGGAACGGCTCCAGCCGCCCGCCCGCGGCGGCGGCTTCGAGCGAGCGCACGACGGTCGTGCCCACCGCCACGACGCGACCGCCGCGGCTGCGCGTGGCGGCGACCTGCGCCACCAGCTCCGGCGAGACGTGCACCTGCTCCGAATGCATGTGGTGCTGCGAGACGTCGTCCTCCCGCACCGGCTGGAAGGTGCCGGCGCCGACGTGGAGGGTCACGTAACCGAGTGTCACCCCGCGCGTGCGGATGGCGTCCAGCAGCGCTCCATCGAAGTGCAGGCCGGCGGTCGGCGCGGCCACCGCACCCGGCCGCCGCGCGTAGACGGTCTGGTAGCGCTCGGCGTCCGCGGCATCCGGAGCGCGGCGGATGTAGGGCGGCAGCGGAACTTCTCCGGCGCGGTTGAGAAGCGCATCGAAGCGCTCCGCCTCGTCCTCCACGTGCACCGCGTACAGGTCGCCTTCGCGACCTTCCACCCGCAACCGGGCACCGGCCACTTCGAGCACGGCGCCTGCCCGCGCTCCCTTGGAGGCCCGCAGCTGCACAAGCGCGTCGAAAGGCCCCGTCATGCGTTCCAGCAGCACTTCCACCTTCCCGCCGGTGGGCTTGCGTGCGTGCAGTCGGGCCGGGATGACGCGGGTGTCGTTGAGCACCAGCAGGTCGCCGGAATGCAGCTCGCCCGGAAGCTCGGCGATGTGCGCATCGCGCCACGCATCCTCGTCGACACACAGCATGCGGCACGTGCCGCGCCGCTGCGGCGGCCGCTGGGCGATCAGCTCCAGCGGCAGCGAATAATCGAATTCGGAACGTAGCACGGTACCGGCCTGCACAAACGGGAAGGCGTGCCGGCAGGGGCCGGCGGCGCGCCATGATGCACCGGCACATCGGCGCCTGCAGGCCAACCGCTATAATCGCCGCCCGGCCTGGGTGGCGGAACTGGTAGACGCGGCGGACTCAAAATCCGCTGGTGGCGACACCATGAGGGTTCGAGTCCCTCCCTGGGCACCACGGGAAGCCTCCTTAGCCGTCCCCGCGACGACAGCGCGGCCGTGAACGCCTGTGACGGACCCTGTCTGATGCGATGGACCGCAAGTCTTCCGCGCCAGCGCGTTTCACCGCGCGCGCCGTGATCCCGAAGCGACCGTCCGTGCCCTCCTCATTGGCCTACCTCGAGAACAAGGCGCCGGTGGAGCGCTTCACGCGCGCGGCCGCGAAGGAGCTGGACAGCCGCGGCACGTCGGTCAACGCCATCGGGCCGGACCCGATGGACGCGTCCTTCTTCCATCCGGCCGAGACAAAGCGAGACAAAGGACACGATCGCCTACCACGAATCGGCCTCCTCCCTGTCCAGGTTCACGAAAACCGGGCTGACGGGTATCCGCGACATCGTCCCGTGGCTGCGCTTCCTCGTTACCGAGGGTCGGTGGATGACCGGCCAGACGATCCTCATCAACGGCGGATACACGACGAAGGAGCCGCGCAGAGCACGCGCCTTCCGCTCTCTCGCTCAGCACCCTGGGTGACGCAGGAACGACGGCCGACGGCCTGCAGCAGACGGCACGGCTGAACGTCATTCCGATCACCCATCGGCGGCACACAGGGCCGAGAACACGCTGGCCTCCGGGTCATCGCGCATCGCGCCGACGACCGACGCGATCGGTAGAAGCTGGCCTCGCCAGGGGAGTACGCCGAGGCGCCGACAGGTCGCGTATTTTCTGCACTGCATTCAGCCCACGTTAAGCTGTGTAAACAGCGTTTGACACGCAGCGATCGGATGCGTATATTGCAATGCAGAAGTTGGTGCGGGCGCGAACAACCGCCGCCCCATCGCTTCGCAGGTCTCCTCCAGAAAGG
>DASVGQ010000165.1:0-3648 GCA_036379455.1 Nevskiaceae bacterium | reverse complement strand
ACATGCGCTTGAGAAAGGTCGACTCGCCGGCGTCGGAGGGCCCGGCAATGAAGACGGATTCGCGCCGGTAGACCTCGAAGGTGATGTCCGCGATGGCCCGGACCGCGGTACTTCCCGTGACGCAGGTCTTCGACAGACCCTCTACACGGACAACGTAGGTTTCTCTCGGCGGCATGGCGCCGCCGGTGACTTAGCGCCAGAACCCGTGGAGGTAGTAGCCGTCTTGTGCGTGCACACGCCCAGCCGGTAACAGGAGTGCTGTTCTCATCGCGTTCTCCTCCGCTGCAACTTCAACCCTGCGTCTCGAATTTACTACTCGTACTCGCCGGCCGCAGAATCTGCCCGCTGTGCCGTCGGGTAGCCGCAAGGTATGTGACAACCCCGCTACGAGTCCGTTCCACGGGCCCGCAACGTCTCTGGGGTCAGTCGTACACCTGCGCGACCTGCGCCTCGATCTGGCGGATGATCTCGGGGTTGTAGCTGGCCTTCGGGCCCGGGAGATATCGCACGGTGAGCGCGCTTCCGGAGTAGCGGAACGCGCCGCGGCGGGTGTAGAGGTCCCAGTCCACGGGAGAGCCGCGGTCGACGCCGACGCTGATCCCCGTGAAGGGCGACATGCCGAGGAGCTGGCGCATGGCCTCCAGCGCCACCGGCTCTCCGCCTTCCACGCTCAGCGCGATGCGCCAATCGAGGTCGCTGCCGCACGCGAAGCTCAGGCGTGCGACGTGGTTACCTGCTGCAAACAGCGGCACCGAAAGGCGTGACATGGCGCCGTATTCGTTGTAGGCGAAGGTCACCGCACCGTCCTCGACGCAGAGCACGTAGCCGCCGCCCTGGTCGCCGTGCGCGACGAGCACGCCGATATCGCTGGTTCGATAGCCGAAGCGCGCCTCGATCACGACATCGCGCAGCCGGATGAGCTTGCTCGAGCGGAAGCGTTCCAACGTCGGCGTGCCGGGGTAGAGCGTCACCGGCTGCTCGAAGGCGAGTTCGCTCGACGGGCGCACGTTCAGGCTGCCGTCGTCGATCAGCGGAAACACCGTGTTGCGCCACGCCGCCTCACGCCACCGGCGGGCCAGGTCCCGCACGACCTCGGGGTGTTCGGCCGCGACGTCGTGGAGCTCGGTCGGATCACGCTCGAGATCGTAGAGCTGCCACTCCGCGTCGCTGTAGGGCTTGCCGGGCGCATGCAGGGTCACGATCTTCCAGCGCCGGTCGTAGAGGCCGCGCTGGCCGTGGCATTCCGAGTACTGGCTGCCGTGCAGGGTTGCGCACTCCCGGTCGGCGAAGAGGCGCGCGAAGGCCACGCCGTCGACTTCCTGGGCAGGGCGACCGCCGCGGCGGGTCAGGTGCTTGACGCCGGCCAGCTCGAGCAGCGTCAGCCCGAGGTCCGCGACGCAGGTGAACTGGCGGCGGATGCCCTCGTCATCTCTTGACCGTGCAAGACCGCGGGGCCAGGACACCAGAAGCGGCGCGTGCACGCCGCCCTCGAAGGTGTAGCCCTTGTAGAAGCGGAACGGCGTGTTCGACGCATAGGCCCAGCCGCGCGGATAGTGCACGAAGGCGCGCGGTCCGCCGATCAGGTCGGGGTCGCGCGGCACGTCGCGCTGCCAGCGCGGTGACAGATCCACTTCGTGGATGAACTGGCTGAAATAGCTGCGCGTCCCTTCGGGTCCGCCCTCGCCGCTGCCGCCGTTGTCCGAGGTGAAGGCGATGAGCGTGTTGTCGTACTCACCCATCACCTTGAGATGGTCGATGAGGTGCCCGAGGTTCTGGTCGACGTTGTCGATGGCGGCCGCATAGACCTCCATGTAGCGCGCGAAGAGCAGGCGCTGCTCGTCGCTCAGGCTCTCCCACGCGGCGACCTCGGCGCCGGGCTCGGCGTTGCGGGGCGCCGGCTGCGTGCCCGCCGGGAACAGGCCGCGATCGATCTGGCGGCGGAAGCGCTCGTCGCGGATGTGATCCCAGCCGCACTCATAGGCGCCGCGGTACTTCGCGATGTCCGTTGCCTTGGCCTGCAGCGGGGCATGCACCGCCTGGTGGGCGAAGTACAGGAAGAACGGCTTGTGTGGATCGCTCGCGCGCAGCGCCTTGATCATGGCCAGCGCTTCGTCCGTCAGCGCGTCGGTGAAGTAGTAGTCGGCCGGGTATTCGTCGATGACGAGCGGCGAGTTGTCGCGCACCAGGCGATGCGGCTCGAACAGCGTCGTGAAGCCGTCCATGCTGCCGTAGTAGCGCTCGAAGCCGTGGGCGAGGGGCCACGAGGCGCGAGCCGCCGCGTCGTGCATGAGCGATTCCTTCGTCAGGTGCCACTTGCCGACCATGAACGTGGCGTAACCGCCGGCGAGGAAGGACTCGGCGATGGTCGGCACGTCGTCCGCGATCAGGAAGCGGTAGGCCGGATAGCCGGGGTCGAAGTGGACGACGGAGGCGTAGCCCGCACGATGGGAATTCAACCCGGTCAGCAGCGAGGCGCGGGCCGGGGAGCACAGCGGGTTGGTGTGGTAGTTCGTGAAGCGGTAGCCGTCCGCGGCGAGGGCATCGAGATGGGGCGTGCGGATCTCGGAGCCGAAGGGGCCGATGTCGCTGAAGCCCATGTCGTCCATCACCATCAGGATGACGTTGGGCGCACCCGGCCGCGCCGCGCTGGGCGGATTCCACGCCGGGCGCGACTTCGAGCTGACCTCTTCAGCCATGCCGCCGAAATGCTCGTAGCCACGCGCGTAAGGCTTGGCCTCGTCAGGAATCGCCATTACCTGCCTCCATGCTGTCGGTCGTGAAACGAGTCCTACGAACGCTCAAGTCGTCGTGATGAGCCTTGGGTCAGACTGTCGTTCGTTCCTGGCCTCGGAACTCCTGAATCAGGCCGCGTGCGGTCGTGATCCCGCTCTCGATGGCTCCGTCGACCACTACGCCGTTCCAGCCCTGAGCCCAGTCCGCACCGGCGAAGCGCAGACGCGTTCCGGTACCGCGAAACAGGCTCCAACCGTGAAGGAACTGCCCTGAACGTGGCGTAGCCCAAGTCTGGCCCGTCCACCTGTCTGCCCCCCAGTCGTGCCCCGTACAGGCGACCACCTCCAGATCGGGCAGCCAGCAGTGCAGGATCTTCTGGGCTTGGGCGGTATCCTCCAGGTTGATGCGCGTGTGGTCCGGGCCGAAGCCGACGAGCACGGTCGTGCCATCCTCGAGGAACACCTCGCTGCGCAGGATGGTGATGATGTTGCTGGCCGGTGCATAGCCGACGATGGAGTGGTGCCCGCGGATCTTGATCCAGATCTTGAACCCCGTGCAGTTGAAACCATCCGCCATGACCTTCTGCTGAGCGGCAGACAGCGCCGGTTGGAAGCGTATGTTCTTCAGCGCGCCGAGAGGCGCCGTGACGACGACCGCATCGGCGTTGATCTCCTGGCCGGAAGCCAGCGTCGCCGTCGCCGACCGCGCGTCGTGCGACACCGCGAGCACGGGGGTGTCGAGCCGCACCGAGGCCTTCAGGTCGGCCGCGATCGCCGTATAGATGCCGCGCATACCGCGATCAAGTTTGTACCGCAGCGTTTGGTCGTCGAGAAGCGACAGGCGATAGTCGCTCAGGGCGGCCCAGTGTTTGGCCATCAGCGGCGATGCAGTAGCGGTATAGCCGTTGTAGCCAGC
>DASVGQ010000164.1:0-31723 GCA_036379455.1 Nevskiaceae bacterium | reverse complement strand
TCAGGGATAATGACGCCGCTGCCGAACTCCAAAAAGCTCGCGCCGCACTCTTCGCCACCTTCACCCGACGTACCGCTACCCAAGCCGCCTGAACCTCACATCGCGACACCTTCAGACTCATCTCCACTTTGGAAAAGACTGAATCGATAGCTTGGCGCGGCGTTGCGTGGAGCGGCAGGCCGCGGCCAACCATGCACACGAAACGGCGATTCCGGTCATGACCCGCGCGTATCGCTTCACAGTCCGTGGGGCGGTCCAGCGAGTGGGCTTCCGAGCGGCCACCGCCGCGGCTGCGCAACGTCTGACCCTCTGCGGCTGGGTCCGGAATCGCGGCGACGGCAGCGTCTACGGCGCAGTACGCGGACAATCCGATGCCGCGCTGGCAAAGTTCCGACGTTTTCTCGAGCAAGGCCCGCCGACCGCTCGGGTAGAGCAAGTCGAGTGGATCGCGGCAGCTGATGCGGACGACGCCGGAATCGATCCGGAACGGCCTTTCCAAGTGAGATACGACCGCGGGTAACGACCCCCAACCGCACGGGATCCGGTCAGCTGGCGATCGTCCGACCGTCCAAGAAATCGAAGCGGAACGCCCGCGAAACCGATCGCTTCTCGAGATGGTTGGCCATACGCTCGAGGCGAGCCGGGATCTGCATCAGCTTCGCTTGCAGATGCCGCCCGTCGCCATCCAGGCCGGACAGATCGCCGATGTGCCAGAACGCGAGCAGCTCCTCCACGCACCTCCGATACTGGCGAGGGCCATAGATGTCCGCGCGGCGTACCACTTCCGACATCTCCTCATAGCCCGGAATAGTCAGCCCCGGCATGGCCAGCGCCGGCATCACGCGCCACAACGCGTACAGCGCCCGGCCGGGATCCTCCGCGAGGACGCGCGCAAAAACGTTCCGATAGAACATGCAATGCCGCAGCTCGTCGCCGGAGATGTGCGCGAGCACGCGCTGGATGCGGGGCTCATAGCGCGCGCACGCCCTGCCGGTGTTGGCATGCGCCATCTGCGTGGCGCGCTCCTGCAGACTCGTGTAGGCGAGCAGCCGATAGGGATCGTCCTCCCACTCAGGGTTGAAGCCCGCCTCGATGTATGCGTATTGCAGCCGCTCCAGCGCGCCGATATCCAGCACGCGACCATCCCGAAGGTAATCCCGGAGCGCGCAACCGTGTCGATCCTCCTCCGCGGTCCATATGTTGTTCCAGCGATTCCATGGACTTTCGTTGCCCATGTACGAAGCAATCAGGCGATGGAAGTGGGGCAGGCCTTCCTCGGTGAGCAGGTTGATCGCCAACGCTACGCGCAAGGCATCGGGGAGACCGCGAACCGCCTGTCGCAGGTCCCGCATCTCGGCATCGGGATCAGCTCCGTCCGCGCCCGCAAGCAGCTCGCTCGGCAGCCAGAGCTTGCGCCGCGCGAGATGGGCAGCGATCTCGGCCGAAACGAAGGGCTCCATCGACGCGAGCAATTCAAATTGCTCCGCATCCACCGGCATGTGCCTCCCGATGGCTGCCGCCAAGTCACTCCTCCGGGTCGATTGGTGTCGGCGCGTTGCCGCGCAGCGCGCTCCGCACCTTGATTATACGGAAAGGCCCTGCTCGCCTCAGCCTTTGATGAGCGTCAGAAATTCCTGCCGAGTACGCGGATCGTCGCGGAATCGGCCCAACATCATGGAAGTCGTCAGCGACGAATTCTGCTTCTGCACGCCGCGCATCATCGCGCACAGGTGTTTGGCCTCGATCACGACCGCCACGCCTCGCGCACCGATCACCGACTGCACGCAGGTGCCGATCTGCTGCGTCAGGTTTTCCTGGATCTGCAGGCGTCGCGCGAACATATCGACGATGCGCGGGATCTTCGACAGCCCAATGACCTTGCCGTCCGGAAGGTAGGCCACATGGGCGCGTCCGAAGAAGGGCAACAGGTGATGCTCGCACAGCGAGAACAACTCGATGTCGCGGACGATGACCATCTCGTTGTTGCTGCTCGGAAAGATGGCGCCGTTGACGACATCCTCCAGCCGTTGGTGATAGCCCTGCGTCAGAAACGCCATGGCCTTGGCGGCACGCGCCGGGGTCTTCGCAAGACCTTCACGCGAGACATCTTCGCCAACGCCTTCGATGATGGCCCGATACTGTTCTTCCAACTTATGATCGCCGGCGGCATGTGCGCTGCTCCCGCCCGTCGCCAAGCTCAAACGCCCGTTCATTGGGATCATTTTACACCATGACCGTGGTCAAAACTCCCGTCTTCGCGGCGGTTCCAGTCGCCTCGATACATGCGGCCGGCTGCCAGGCACGCAGGCATTTTGATCCGCAGCGGCTCGGGGAGCTCGCGGCGTCCATCCGCGCGGACGGCCTGCTGCAACCGGTAGTCCTGCGTCCGGCGAGCACCGGCGGCTTCGAGCTTCTCGCCGGGGAACGGCGTTGGCGGGCGGCCCAGATGGCTGGTCTCCACGAGATTCCAGCGATCGTCCACTCGGATGTCCACGAGCGCACGGCGCAGGTGCTCGGCTTGATCGAGAACCTGCAGCGGGAGTCGCTGACGCCCATGGAGACGGCAGAAGGCCTGCAGAGGCTCGCACGTGAGCTCGGGTTGAGCCACGACGCAATCGGCCGACGCATCGGCAAATCACGCCCCTATGTGACGAATTTCCTGCGGCTCCTGGAACTCGATCGTGCGGTACAGGCCTGGGTCGACGACGGCAGATTGACCCTGGGGCATGCCAAGGTGCTGTGCGGGGTTTCGCCCGGAATGCAGCGCACGCTGGGCGCTGAGGCGATGAAGCAGGGGCTGTCGGTACGCCAGCTCGAGGCGCGCACGGTACAGCTGCGGTCATCGTCTCGACGGAACGCCGTCGCCGCGGGTCGCAGCGACCCCCCGCTGGTTCACCTCGAACGCGAGCTGGCCGACTATCTTGGCTACGCCGTGCGCGTCGAGGCCGACGCCCGCGGCTCAGGCCGCCTCACGGTCCGCTTTGACAGCCTTGACGAGCTGGAGGGCGTACTTGCGCGGATCGGCTATCGCGCGACGCCATGAACCGTTCCGACGATCCCGACCTTTGCCCTCCGGCACGCGCGGAGTACGTGGGTGCGCAGAGTGACCCAGCTCCATGGCACGTGACAGAGCGGATCAGTGCACGCGCGCGCCGCGTACGCGTGGACGTAAGAGGCGATGGCAGCGTCGAGCTGATCGTCCCTTCCGGCACCAGCCGCGCCACGGCGCGCGCCTTCCTTGCAAGCCGGCAGAGCTGGATTCACCGCACGCGCCTGCGCCTGCTGCGGGACGCGGCGCCTGCGTGGCAGGCAGCCTGGGACGGCAGCGGAACCATCCTCCTGCGCGGCAGGCAGGTGCTCTTGCGGCGAGTGGACTCGCGCGTCGATCGGCCCCGCGTACGCGTCACCACATCAGCCGTGGAAGTCTTCGCGCCCCCGCACGCCGACTCGCCGCAGCTGGAGCGCGCGTTGAGGGCCGCGCTGCGCAAGCTGGCGCGTCAGGACGCAAGCCGCGCGCTGACGCGAGAAGCCGCGCAGATGGGGCTGTCCTGGCGTGGTCCACGTATCGGCGACCAGCGCTCGCGGTGGGGCAGCTGTGCCAGCTCGGGGTTGGTCAGTCTCAACTGGCGCCTCGTGCTGGCCCCGCCCGAGGTTCTACGCTACGTCGTGATCCATGAGCTGTGTCACCGCGTGCACGCCGACCACTCGCGCCGGTTCTGGACGCTCGTCGCGTCGCGTGATCCCCGGTGGTCCGCCAACCGCCAGTGGCTCAAGCGCCATGCGGCAACCTTGCAGAGCATCCTGCCGCCGACCTGAGCAGGACGAACCCCCTTCACGACTTGTTGCCCGTCAGCCCACGGGGTCTAATGGAGAGACGCCACCCTGCCCTTGGAGGAGTCAGCGCCATGGCCAAGCTCGACAAGGTACACGTTCGCGATTACATGAGCTCGCAGCTCACGACCGTGCGACCGGATATGGACGTCATGACGGCCATCAACCTCATGGTGAAGAACCACATCACGGCAGCGCCGGTCGTCGACTACGACGGCAAGCTGGTTGGCATCTTCTCCGAACGCGACGCCATCGGGATCGTCGGCGTCGCGGCGGAGGACGGCTCGCCGGCCGGGCCCGTCAGCCAGTTCATGAACCCCAAGGTCGCCACGGTGGAGCCGAGCACGACGCTCATGCACCTGCTCAGCCTGTTCGAACGCAGCACGTGCCGCCGGTACCCGGTGCTCGCCAGCGGACAGCTCATCGGCATGATCTCCCGCTCCGACGTCATCCGCGCGATCAACGACGTGTATTGAAAGTCGCGCGGTCAGACCGGATTCAGCGGCCGGTCAGGCGGCGCGGGAGCGCCGCAATCCGTGTCGCTTCTTCAGATGGATGAGCAGCAGCGAAAGGGCTGCCGGGGTGATGCCGGAGATGCGCCCGGCCTGGCCGATGGTTTCCGGCCGCGCGGCTGAGAGCTTCTGGCGTACTTCGGCGGACAGGCCGGCCACCGCCGCGTAGTCGAAATCGGTCGGCAGGATGACGGCGTCCTGATGACGGTTGCGCTCGACTTCCGCCAGCCCGCGCTCAATGTAGCCGGCATAGCGCGCCTCGATTTCCATCTCACGCGCGGTCTGCGCGTCCAGCGCCGGTGGAAGCATGCCGAGCCGGCCGAGGGCTTCACACCCGAGCTCCGGGCGGCGCAGCAGATCGAAGGCGGTAGCTGCGCCGGATTGCGGCAGCCGGCCAAGGATTTCCCGACATTCCGGCCGTGCGAGGTCGGCAGAAACCAGGCGTCGATTCCGCAACCACGCCCGCGCGCCATCCAGCGCCTCGCGGCGACGCTGGAAATGTGTCCACCGTGCGCTGCCCACCAGTCCGAGCTCGTGCCCCTTCGGCGTCAAGCGCAGGTCGGCATTGTCCTCGCGCAACAGCAGTCGGTGCTCCGCACGTGAGGTGAACATGCGGTACGGCTCGCTGGTGCCGCGCAGCGTGAGGTCGTCGATCAGCACGCCGATGTAGGCCTCGTTGCGCTCCGGCACCCACGGTTCGCGTCCCGCAGCGCTCCGCGCCGCGTTCGCGCCCGCTACCAAGCCCTGCGCCGCGGCTTCCTCGTAGCCGGTCGTGCCGTTGATCTGTCCGGCGAAGAACAGGCCGGAGATCGTGCGCGTCTCGAGGCTGCGAAGCAGGTCGCGCGGATCGAAGTAGTCGTACTCGATGGCGTAGCCCGGACGGGTGATGTGCGCGTGCTCGAAGCCGCGGATGCTGTGCACGAGCGCCACCTGCACGTCGTAAGGCAGCGAAGTGGAGATGCCGTTGGGATAGATCTCGCGGGTATCCAGCCCCTGCGGCTCGATGAAGATCGGATGCGAGGACTTGCCCGCGAAGCGGCGCACCTTGTCCTCGATGCTCGGGCAGTAGCGCGGTCCCACGCCTTCGATGAGGCCGGTGAACATCGGGCTGCGGTCCGACGCCGCGGCAATGATCTCGTGCGTGCGGGCGTTCGTGTGCGTGATCCAGCACGGCGCCTGCGGCGGGTGCTCGGCGCGGCGTCCGAGAAACGAGAACACCGGCGTCGGCTCGTCGCCTCGCTGCTCGGCGAGCCCGGTAAAGTCGATGGTCGCACCATCAATGCGCGGCGGTGTGCCGGTCTTGAGCCGTGCGGTGCGCGGCATGGCTTCCCGCAGCCGGTCCGCCAGCGCGATGCTCGGCGCGTCTCCGGCCCGTCCGCCCGGGCGATGCTCGAGGCCGACGTGGATCCGCCCGCCCAGAAAGGTGCCGACCGTCAGCACCACCGCCCGCGCGTCGAAGCGCAGGCCGCAGCGTGTCACGACGCCGGTCACCCGCTCGCCCTCGACCCGCAGGTCCACCACTTCGTCCTGGAACAGGCGCAGATGTTGCTGAGCCTCGAGCGCGGCGCGCACCGCCCGGCGGTAGAGGTTGCGGTCAGCCTGCGCCCGCGTGGCCTGCACCGCCGGCCCCTTGGAAGCGTTGAGGATGCGGAACTGGATGCCCGCGCGATCCGTGGCGCGCGCCATCAGGCCACCGAGAGCGTCGATCTCGCGCACCAGATGACCCTTGCCGATACCGCCAATCGAGGGATTGCAGGACATCTCCCCGATGGTCTCGAGGTTCTGCGTGAGAAGCAGCGTTTCGGCACCGCTGCGCGCGGACGCCAGCGCCGCTTCGGTGCCGGCGTGGCCGCCGCCGACGACGATGACCCGGAAACTTCCGTCACTCATGGCGACAGCGGCGACCCGGTCGCGAGGTCGCGCGAATCGGGCGACCTCGGGGAGTGTTCATCGTGTAGCCCGTTGCGTCGTTCCCGTTCGGCGGGGCGCCCGCCGCGTCCAGCCGACAGGGCCGCCGCGACCTTATGCCGCGCTGCGGTCGCGTGCAGGCGTTGAGCCGCGTCAACGTTCAGCGCAAACCCGCGACGTAGGCCGCCAGTTCATCGATCTGCTGATCGCTGAGCTTCGACGCCACGTCCTGCATGACCTTGCCGCGCATGTTCGCATCACCGCGCGTTCCGGCACGGAAGGCCTTGAGCTGCTCGACCACGTAGGCCGCGTTCTGACCGCCGATCCGCGGGTACAGCGCCGCCGGGTCACCGGCGCCGGTCGGCCCGTGACAGGCGGCGCAGGCCGGGATGCCCTTCGCGGGATCTCCGCCGCGATACAGGGGCTGGGCGAGCTTCACCGACTCGGGCGTGGCGACGCCCGGCACGAAAGGCTGCTCGGAGAAGAACGCCGCCAGATCGCCCATGTCGGCTTTGGAGAGAACCGACGCCTGGGCAAACATGATCGGGTTCTTGCGCGTCTGGTCCTTGAACTCCTGCAACTGTTCCAGGAGGTACGCAGCGCCTTGGTCGGCCAGCTTGGGGAACTGTGGGCTGATGGCGCCGTTGCCGTTCGGCCCGTGGCAGGCCTCGCAGGTCACCGCCTTCTTCGCTCCGACTTGCGCGTTGCCGCCAACGAAGAGATTGGGCGGCGAATTCACGCTGGCGGGAGAGGCCGGAGAGTTGTCCGCCGCCAACGCGACGACGGGGACGATCAAGGCGAACGCGAGTGCCAAGCGCAGCATGACGGCTAGCTCCCAAGTGTCGGTAAAGGGCGCCACATCACGGATTGCACGCTACGATGGGCAAAACCCAGCGCCAGATTCTACACAACACACACGTGCGATGACGCAGGCTCCCCGTGAGATCGACGCGGCAGCAAGGCTGCTGCGGTCGGCCCGCTTCCTGGTATCGGCGGCCGATGTCGCGCAGCTGCCGGCGGACGACCTCCCCGAAGTGGCATTCGTCGGCCGCTCGAACGCCGGCAAATCCAGCGCCCTGAACTGCCTGTGCGACCAGCGCGCGCTGGCGCGCGTGAGCCGGACGCCGGGACGTACTCAGCTGCTGAATCTCTTCGTCCTGGGACCGGAGCCCGTGGGCCGCCTGGTCGACCTGCCGGGCTACGGCTACGCGCGCGTCCCGGCCGCCGAACGCAGCCGGTGGGACAAGCGCGTAGGGGGCTATGTCATCGGGCGACCGAATCTCCGCGGGCTCGTGCTGCTCGCGGACGTGCGCCGGCTGCTGACCCCGCTGGACGAAGCCTTGCTGGAACACGCCTGCGGTCACGGGCGGCCGGTACACATTCTCCTGACGAAGGCGGACAAGCTCAGCCGCGGCGGCGGCGCCGCAGCCCTCGCGCGGCTCCTCAAGCACGCGTCCCGCTACCCCGTACCGCCCACCGCCCAGCTGTTTTCGGTGCCCCTGCGACTCGGCGTCGGTGCGGCGCGGCGGCAGGTGTGCCGTTGGCTGTGGCCCGATGGCGCCGAAACGCTGGACGGCTGACGGGAAGCGCCGCGAAGGATCACGTCCTCCGCGACGTGACTCTCATCAAGTCACCGCGAACCCTCCCTCTGCATACTCGTACTTCGCGCTACAACCAATGCTGGGTCGCAATCATGGCTTTCCCCGAGTTCTTCTCTTCCGTTCCCACTCTCAAGCTCCACGATGGGCTGTCGCAGCTGCTGGGCGCGACGGATGACGGCATGGTGGAGTACCACTACGTCGACGCGGTGCGCCTTGCGGGACACTCGTGCCCGACGGTGGCAGGAAGCTGGCTGACCGCGCGGGCCGCGCTGCAGCACCTGTATCCCGACGGTACGCCGGAACGCGGCGGTATCAGCGTGTTCATGGATAACGCGCCGGATGCGGGCGTCACCGGCGTCATCGGCCAGGTTCTCACGCTGGTCACCGGGGCGGCGGCCGACAACGGCTTCCACGGGCTCGGTGGACGCCACGTCCGCAGCCACCTGCTCCATTACAACCAAGGAGACATCCGCGGCGTCCGGTTCCAGCGCAATGACAACGGCAAGGCGGTGGAAATCGACGTCGACGCCAGCTCCGTGCCGCCGAATCCACGTATGGGCACGTTGATCCAGATGATCTTCGCCGGGCAGGCCGACGAGGCGCAGACGCGCGAGTTCGGCCAGCTGTGGCAGGACCGCGTGCGCCGCCTGCTGCTCGAACACGCCGACGACCCGGCGGTCGTGCAGGTTCGCGCGCTGAACTGAACAGGGGCTTGGGGCGGACGGGCTGCGGGGTTCCCGCGGCCCGTCTTCGTTTGCAGCCGCAAAGCCGCCGCGACACAGCGAGCATGCACAAGGGCGGAGGCGCGATGCGCGCCGCACCTCGGCCTTGGCCGCGGCATCGGCGCTGCACAAGCGTAAAAGAAAATACCCGGCGACTCGGGGAAGCCGCCGGGCAACGCGTTCCGGCTTGGGGGTGCCGGATAATCCGCCCAGGGAGTAGAGGCGGAGAGCGGGAAAGGGAGTAACCGCTCACAGCGTTCGACGTTGTGCATGCGCGGAAGTTCAACGCCGCATGATCGCCGATCGTAAAGTTGTGATAAGCGCCTGATCACGTGCAGAAGGAATCTTCTGCGGATGCACGATCGCGTACCCGGAAACGCTTCAAGGCGGTCCACGATCGTCGGCGCACGGGGTTCGCGCCGCCACACGGTGACGTCACCACGCGGGGCCATCATCCTGGCTCGCGGCACGCGCCGGCGGACGCTCGGCGGCGCCGAATCCACGTGCGATGGCGCATCGGTCAAACCGGGCGTCAGCCGACTCGCCACGGAGCGCGGCCGATTCAGTCCGCGCTGCTGACGGTGCCCTGCGATACGGAATGCGCCGCGTCCCAGTTGTCCGCCACGCCCCACTCCGCCGCCAGCGGCACCCGCAGAGCCCGGACGGTGCACATCCGCCGCGCGATGATCGGTCCCTGCGTCATCAACTCGTCCTTCGGACCCTCGAACACCAGTTCGTCGTGGACCTGCAGGATCATTCGCAGCCGCGGCGCGTTGCCCGGCAGCCACTGTGCGAGGTCGATCATCGCGCGTTTGATCAAATCCGCGGCGGTACCCTGCAGTGGCGCGTTGATCGCGGTGCGCTCCGCGTACTGGCGCCGCGCGCCGTTGCGCGCGCGGATGTCCGGCAGATACAGGCGCCGGCCGTAGAGCGTCTCCACGTAACCGCGCTGCCGGGCCTGCAGGCGCGTCGCCTCGATGTAGCGCTGGACCCCGGTGTAGCGGGCGAAGAAGCGATCGATGTAGTCCTGCGCCGCGCCGCGCGGAATGCCGAGCTGGCGCGCGAGCCCGAAGGCCGACATGCCGTAGATGAGCCCGAAGTTGACGACCTTCGCCGCGCGCCGCTGCTCGGGCGTCACGTCCTGCGGCGCGATGCCCGCGACCTCGGCAGCGGTCGCGCGGTGCACGTCGAGCCGACGGTGGAAGGCGTCCTGCAGCCGCGCGTCGCCTGACAGGTGGGCCACTAGCCGCAGCTCGATCTGCGAGTAGTCGATCGACAGCAACGCATTGCCGGCCTCCGCGACGAAGGCCTGCCGGATGCGGCGGCCTTCGGCGGTGCGCGCCGGGATGTTCTGCAGGTTCGGATCCGACGATGACAGGCGACCCGTGGCCGCCACCGCCTGGTGATAGTTCGTGTGGATGCGCCCGGTTTCGGGATTGATCTGGCGCGGCAGGTTGTCGGCGTAGGTCGAGCGCAGCTTGGCGAGGCTGCGCCAATCGAGGATCAGACGCGGCAGCGGATGCTGCAGCGCGAGCTCTTCCAGCACGCTCTCGGCCGTGGAAGGATCGCCCTTGGGCGTCTTGCCGAGCACCGGCAGCGCGAGCTGGTCGTAGAGGATCGCCTGCAGCTGCTTGGGCGAGCCGAGGTTGAACTCCGATCCCGCCGCCTGCCAGGCCTGACGCTGCAGCACCTCCATGCGCTCAGCGAGCTCGCCGCTGATGTGGCCCAGCAGCTTGGCGTCCACCTTGACGCCGTCGCGCTCCATCTTCGCCAGCACCGGCAGCAGCGGCATCTCGATATCGCGGTACACGCGCGCCAGCGCTTCCACCTTCGCCAGCGCGGGATGGAGATGCCGATGCAGGCGCAGCGTGATGTCCGCGTCCTCCCCCGAGTAGGGCGCGGCGTGCTCCACGGGGACCTGGTTGAAGCTGAGCTGGGCGCGGCCCTTGCCGGCGACCTCCTCGAAGCGGATGGTGCGGTAGTGCAGGTAGCGCTCCGCCATGGAATCCATGTCGTGGCGGTTGCCGGCGGCGTCGAGGACGTAACTTTCCAGCAGCGTGTCGTGCGCAATGCCGGCGAGCTGGAAGCCGTTGTGGACCAGCACGTTGAGGTCGTACTTGAGGTTCTGCCCGAGCTTCGGCCGCGTCGCGTCCGCGAGCAGCGGGCCGAGGCGCTCCTTCACCCGTGCGAGCGGCAGCTGCGCCGGTGCGCCGGCGTAGTCGTGGCCGACCGGCACGTACCACGCGTGCCCCGGACTCACGGCAAAGGACAGCCCGACGAGCCGCGCGCGCACCGCATCGAGACTGTCGGTCTCGGTATCCACGCAGATCAGCTCGGCGGCGGACAGTGCCTCGACCAACGCGGCGAGCGCCGCCTCGTCGCGCACGCAGGTGGTCTGCGCGAGCGGCGGCGCCTCTTCTGCGGACGCCGCCACCAGCGCCGCCGCTCCGACGGCTCTTGCGGGCGGCGCCGCCGTGGCTTCGGGAGCTCGCCCCAGCAGCGCATCGAGCTGCCGGCGGAAGCCCCAGCGGCGGTACAGGCCCGCGAGCTTGTCCCTGTCCGCCGCGTGCGGTTCGAGCGCATCCAGCGCGCGCGGCAGCGGCACGTCGACGCGGATGGTGGCGAGTTCACGCGTCATCGGAAACTGGCCGACGCAGTCGCGCAGGTTCGACCCGGCCTTGCCCGGCAGCTCGGCCGCGTCCGCGACGATCGCGTCCAGCGAGCCGTACTTCTGCAGCCACTTGGCGGCGGTCTTGGGCCCGACCAGCGGCACCCCGGGGATGTTGTCGGAGGTGTCGCCGATCAGCATGAGGTAGTCGACGATGCGCTCCGGCGGCACACCGTACTTCTCCGCCACGCCGGCCGGGTCCAGATGGCGCTGCTTCATGGTGTCGAACAGCGTCACGCGGGGCGTGACGAGCTGCGCGAGATCCTTGTCGCGCGTGACGATCATGACCTCGTCGCCCGCCGCCGCCGCGGCGCGCGCGTAGCTGCCGACCACGTCGTCGGCTTCCACGCCCGGCACCGCGACCAGCGGCAGGCCGAGCGCCTCGACGAGCTCGACGATCTTCGGGAACTGCGCCTTGAGGTCCTCCGGCGTGGCGTCCCGGTTCGCCTTGTACTCGGCGTAGATCTCGTCGCGGAAGGTCGGCCCCGGCGCGTCGAAGATGACGACGATCGGCGCCTTGGGGTAGTCCTTCTGCAGGCGCTGCAGCATGTTGAGCATGCCGAACACCGCGCCGGTGGGCTCGCCCTGCGGATCGGTCAGCGGCGGCAGCGCGTGATAGGCGCGGAACAGCCAGCCGGAAGCGTCGATCAGGATCAACGGCACGCTTCGCCCTCGGTGCAGCGGGGGGCGCGGGTCGGGCGGCCCCTCCAGCGGCCGCTCATCGCGCAGTACGCTCCTGCTGCCGGCAGCGCCTTCGGCCGGTCACGCTGCCGCTCACGGCGCCGGGCGGCCACTCAGGGTGCCGCCGGCGCCACGCTGGACGCTGAAGCCGGAGCCGCAGGGGCAGGATGGCTCGCGGAGTGCGGCGGACGCTGGGAAGCCGGCACGTTGCCCGGCAGATAGAGCGGCCCGTACTGGCCGCAGCCCGACAGCAGCCACGCTGCGGCGCACGCGATGGTGATACACAGGATCCTGAACGCCATGCTCGCCTTGCCTCGAAGCTCCGCGTGGCGGCCATCCCGAGATGCCGGCCGCCGCGCCGTGGACGAGGCATTGTAGCGGCGGGCAAACGGGCTCATTTCCCGGCCTCGAAGCTGTACAGCAGATCGCCGCCGTTCGTGACACCGGATTCGGTCTGCACCTGGAAGCCGTGGCCGAGCGTGTAGAGCAGCCGGAACACCTGCCCCGGCTGGAACAGGCCGACGCCGAAGCTCACGTACAGCCGCGGCGTCAGGTACTTGCCGAGCGTGAGCTGGGCAGCCTGCGCAGGATTGGCGCCGAAGCCCTGTGAGGCCGCCGAACCGCTGATCGCGGAGGCGTTGGTGGTCACGGCCGAGCCGCCGCCGCTGGACGCACCCAGCGTCACGTCGTCGAGCCCCAGGCGGCTGCCGAGCTGGCCGGCCAGCAGGTTGCTGCCGCCGAGGCCCAGCGACATGGCGGCGGCCAGCACCGCTCCCTGCTCCGAGCCTGCGCTGCGATCAAGCGGCTGGCCGTAGAGCAGCCACGAGAGCTGCTCCTGGCGAGACATCGCGGGCGTCGAGGTGAGCGTCAGCTCCGGCTTGGCGATGGTGCCGCGCACCTGCACGCCGACCTCGATGTCGGCGCGCGGCTTGCGCACCGCGAGCACGTCCACGGCCGGCTGTGTCACCGGCCCGCCGTCGAAGATCAGCCGCCCGTTGGCGATGGTCAGGTCCTGTCCATAGGCCTTGAAGCGCCCGTCCACGAGATGCAGCTGGCCGCGCGCGAGCGCCGGGCCGTGCGGCTTCTGGTCGATGACCAGCCCGCCGGCCACCCGGGCCTTGAGGCCATAACCCTCGAAGTGCACGTCGTCACCGAGGATCAGCCCCAGCTGCACGTTCACGGCGGGCTCCGGTACCGGCTTGCTCGCAGGCGCCCCGACGATCACCTGGTCAGGGCTCACCCCCACGCCGTGGTCGACCATCAGCCCCCCGCGCGGGGTGATCTGCGCACGCGGCACGAGCAGGCGGCCGGTCACGTCGAAGCCGCCGGTGGTGCGCGCCAGCTGCAGGTCGGGGCTGATCCACACGCGCGCATCCGCCGTGTCGACGGCCTGGAAGTCGTGCCCCGTTACCCGCAGCGCGGCGGTGACCGGCCACCTGCGCGGATCGATGGTGCCTGACAGATCCATAGTCCCGCCGCCGGAGCGGGCAGAACCGCGCACGTTCAGCGGCGCGTCGCCACCGCCGGCAAGCGCCAGCTCGACGTCCGTCACGGTGATGCCGGCGGCCGGCACGGTCGCCCGCCCGGCGCGCAGCGCCAGCTGGCCATCGATCTGCGGCGCGCCCACCGTGCCGCCGAGATGCAGCTGGCCGGAGACGCTGCCGTGCAGGTCGCTGACCTGCTGCGCGGCGAAGGGCTGCAGCACGGCGATGTCGGGGACGGACATCGCCAGCGATCCCGACAGCGGCGCACGCGCGAGGTCATTGCCGATGCCCGCGCCGGCCGCCACCGCCTGCGCATCGATGGTCCCGGCGCTGGTCTGCAGATCGGCATGCAGCTGCAACCCGTCAGGCTGCGCGCTCAGCGTGATGCGGCTCGGCCGTAGCTCCAGCGAGCCGGCGCCCCGCACCGCCACGTGGCCGCTCGCCATCTCGAGCAGCGCGTCACCCACGAGGCGCCGCTTCTTCCACGTGAACTGCCCGTGGCCACCGAGCGCGCCGGCCACCGTGACGTCGGCCGGCAGCAGCACCTGGAAGGCCGCCAGCTGCAGGTCGCGTAGCGTGAAGTTGCCCTGCGCTTCGCCCCGGCCGCTTGACGCATCCAGGCACAGCACGCCGCTGCCGTTGCTCAGGCACGTCGAGGCCAGCGAGGCCCGGCTGCGGGCCAGCTGCAGCGCCGCAGGCGCCGTCAGGCGCCATGCCCGCAGCCCGCGCGGCGCGATCTCCAGCGCCGTCAGCTGCCCACTCCACGCCTGTCGGGAGACGTCGTAGGTCCCCGCCAAGCGCAGCTCCGCGCTGCCCCGCGCGCTCCTGGCGTCCAGCTGCAGGCTGTGACGGGCGGCGGTACCGCTGCCGGTCAGCTCGAGATCGGCCATGGCCAGCTCACCGCGCTTGATGCCGCCCAGCGTGGCATGCACGCGCGACTCCTTCGGCGTGTCGATCTGGATATCCCAGCGTGCCAGCGCGATGCGCGTGCCGGCAAAGCGCAGCCCCGTGCCCTGCCCGCGGCTTTGCAGCACCGGGGCCGCGAGCGTCCCGGCCAGGCGGAAATCCGCCTGCAGGCGCCCTCCGAGCTTCGGATCGAGGCGCGCCAGATCCGGGCTGTCGACGCGGCCGCGCAGGTCGAAGGGCGGGGTCGCGCGCCCGGCGAGCTGCAGCTCGGTCGCGCCGAGCGTGGCATCCAGGCGTTCTACGTTCACCTTCCAACCCGCCTGCGGAGCGACGGAGGCGGTGCCGACCGCGTTCGCCTGCAGCGGCAGGCCGCGCAGCTTCGAGCGTGTGACCTGTGCCTCGAGCTGGATCTGCTGCACGCCGTTGTCCGCGTGTGTCTTCAGCTGCAGCTTCGCGTTCACCTCGCCGGGCCAGCCCGCCAACAGCGCGGCCGGATCGAAACGCGACACCGTCAGCGCGAGGTCGGCCGCGGGCGTCGGCCGCAGCGTCACGGTCCCGCTGCCGTCCACGCGCCCCGTGCGGTCGGCGCGCAGGTCCAGCGCGGCGAGCGTGACGGCGTCCGGCGTGCCGCTGCCCTTGAGCGTGAGCGACAGCGCGTGGTCGCGGGCGTGCGCCTGCAGCTCCGCGTCGAAGCGGTAGCGGTCAAGCCCACCGTCCAGCCGCACGCGGCCCTGCAGCGCGCTCACCCGCTTCGCCCGATCGGGGCCTGTCAGCGGCCAGCCGAAGCCTTCCAGCTCCAGCTGCAGATCGCTCGCCGCGCCGCCATATCCGATCGTGCCCCGCGCGCGCAGCTGGCCGGGCCCGCTCACCTCGAGCGCGGTCAGCTGCAACCGGTTGCGGCCGGTTACGGCTGCGGCCGTGAGCTGCACCGGCCCGGTCCCGGGGCTGGAAACCGCAAGCCGCTCGACCTTCAGCGCGTCGCCGATCCAGCTCGCCTGCAAGTGAACGGTGGTGACCTCCAGCGGACGGCCTTCAGCAGGCACCACCCGGAGGTCGTGGATATCCAGCGCCGCGATGCGGACGCCTAGCGGCAGGTGCTGCGGCAGATGCGGAGACGGCGGAGGACCGCCGCGGGAAGGCTTTGACGGCGGCAGCGTCACGCGCACGCCGTCCAGCGCGAGGTGGCGTACCACGACCTGCCCGTGCAGCAGCGCCGACGGCGTCCACTGCAGCGCCACGCGCTCCGCGGTGAAGCGCAAACCATCCTGACCGTGCCACGCCACGCCGGTCGCGACCCAGCCGCCGAACGCGCTGCCGTGTACCTGCGCCACCGTGAGCGCGCGCGTGCCGACGCGCTCGCCGACGTCCACCAGCAGGCGCAGCCCGGGCGTCGTGCCGAGCAGGAAGGCGGCGACGATCGCCACCAGCATGGCGAACAGCACCAGCGCGCCCGAGAAGTGGCTCATCGAGCGCGCGATGGTGTGCGCCGCCCAGCGCAGCACGCGGCCGGCCTTCCGCCACGTCACCATCCGCTCACAGCCCCACCCGCACCGCCACGTCGACGCGCACCGGCGACAGGCCGCGGTCAAAGGGATGCGCGAGGTCGAGGACCAGCGAGCCGAAGGGCGCGTGGTAGAGCACGCCGAGGCCAGCGCCCACGTGCAGGCGCACGTTCGGCGAGTCGTCCGCGCCGCCGGCGTCGACGAAGGCGGCGACGCCGAAAGGCGGGTGGACGTCCCAGTCCAGCTCGAGGCTGCCGGTCGTCAGGTATTTGCCGCCCGCGATCCGCCCGAAGCGGTTGGTGGGTGCCAGCGAGCGGTAGGCGTAGCCGCGCACGCTGCCGTTGCCGCCGGCGAAGAAGCGCTGTGAAGGAGGCAGGGCGTCGAAGTCGCTGGTCGCGATCGCGCCTTCCTCGGCGCGCGCCAGCACGCGCCAGCGCCGGCCGAGCGGGAATACGCCGCGCACCTTGAAGTGCACTTCGAGGAAATCCGTGCTCGACAGGCCGTCGTGCCGCGTCGCGCCGTGCAGGTCCATCGAGATCGCCCAGCCGCGGGTGGGAAACACCGGGTTGTTGAGGTCGGTGCGGCTCAGGCTCACGCCCGGCGTCAGCAGCATGCTGTGGCGCTGCGGCTCGGAACCGATCGTGTAATCGTCGTTGACGAGATCGAGGTAGTAACGACGCTGCCACAAGCCGCGCAGCTGGATGCGCGCGCCACCGATGGAATACAGGCGCTCGTCGATGCCCTCGAAGTTCTGGTCCAGCGCCTGCGCCTTGACCTCGTACTGCTGCCCGGGCAGGCCGCCGAATGGAATGCCGTAGCGGGCGACCGCGCTGCTGATCTTCTGCGCCGGCCGCAGGTCGAAGGAGAAGGTGTGGCCGAGGTCGTTGACGCGCCGCCAGGTCATGCCGGCCAGCGCCCGCGCGCCGGTATCGGTGCCGTAGCCGACGCCGAAGCGGTAGACGAAGGGCTTGGCGTAACGCAGGGAGATGACGACCGGCACCTGGTGCTCGGCGTTGGCGTGCGAGCGCTGTGCGTCCACCTCGACGCTCTGGAAGTAGCCGAGGTCGTTGAGCGCGAACTGCGTGGCCAGCACTTCGGACGCCGCAAACGGCTGTCCTTGATGGAACTTCAGGTAGCGCCGGACGAAGGCTTCCTTGAGCCGCGGCGTGTGCTGGCGAATGGTGATCGCACCGAAGTAGAAGCGCGGGCCGGTGTCGAGCGTAAGAAACACCTGCGCGCTGCGCGTGGCGGGATCCACGCGCAGCTCGTGCCGCGTGTAGTGAGCCTGCAGGTAGCCGGCGGCGCCGGCCGCAGCCAGCAGCCGATCCTTGACCGTTGTGTAGGCCGTCTGCTTGAGGCGCGCGTCGAGCTGCAGCGGCCAGTGGTGGCGGGCCGCGGCGGCCAGCTCGGGGAGCTTCGCGCCCGGCCCGGTGAGCGCGATATCGATGGCGGTCACGCGAGTCTCCGGCCCGGCGTCGACCGCGAAGCGCGCCGTCCAGTCGTCGCCCTCGTGCGCCAACGTCTCGTGGATGCTCGGCGTATACCAGCCGAAGGGCTGCAGCGCACGACGAATCTCGCCTTCAGCCTGGGCGTAGAGACGCTCCACTTCCTCCGCCTGCGGCGGCTTGCCGTCGAGCCGCTTGGCGTAGGCGACGAGCCCGAGCTGCGCGCGTACGTTGTCGTGCTCCTCGGAGCCGAGCCCGTCGACGTGCACCTCGAGGGCGGCGTGGGCGAGCGGTGCCGCCGCCAGCACCGCCAGCAGCGCCAGGCGCAGCACGGCACCCGCGCAGCGGTTCATGAGGCCGCCGACGCCGACGCGGCAGCCGTCAACGCGCATGTCCCGCCAATCCCCTTACCGCGGCCGTCAGACGCGGCGCCAATCCCCGCCCGAGGCGATACCCGGCAGCGCGCAGCATCTGCACCAGCCCGTCAGGCCCGACGAGGTGCGCCGCGCCGACGACGATCAGCTGGCGCTCGTTTCCGGCGAGCCACGTCGCCAATCGCGGCATCCACGCGCGGTTGCGGTCCGCGAGCAGCCGCGCGTAGAGCGCTCTTTCCCGCTCCCGGAAACGTTGATTGAAAGCCGCCAGCGTGCCCGCCTCGCCGTATTGCCAGGCCGCATAAACGGCCTCTGGCGACGCCAGCGCGCCGTCTTCCTCCTCGAGCTCCGCCTGCAGCAACGCTCGGCTGAGCGCCGGTTCCATGCCGGTGAACAGCGCCAGATGCGCGCTCGGCGCCTCGAACCAGCGCACCGGCTTGCCGTCCGCCAGCGCAAGGCTGCGCACCCGGCTGTCCACGCCCGCCGTCACGCTGAAGCCGGCATCCCGGAACGCGCGGTTGGCGAGGGCAAGCGCGCACCACCAGGCGCGCATCTGCTCGCAGCTGGCGGCAGGCATGTGCAGCGCCAACGCGCGGGCCGTGAAGCGCGCATACAGCGGCGCCGGCAGGCGCTCGCGCAACGTCGTGCTGGCGCGCGCCGAGGCCGCGAAGGCGGCGCGCAGCGGCGGGTCATCCAGCGCCGCCAGATCGGTTTCCAGCACCACGCCGGCGGACTGCGCATAGGCCTGCGCGAGGCCAGAGGGCAGGTTCTGCGCGTCGAGGGGGCGCAGGTGGACGGACCCCAGCAGATAATGCGTGGTGTGCGCGCCGGCCACCCACCAGAGGAACGGCGCCGGGTTCGCGATTGCGCCCGCCGCCGCGGCGCTTGTCCACGCGGGCAGCGCGGCCACGGCGAGGCTGGCAAGCAATCGGCCGAGACGTGGATACATCGACAATGCCTCTGCGACGCCGCGCGTTGAGCGCCGTGGAAGCGCGCAACGTACGGCCGGAGTGTGCGGGGAACCATCGTCCCACGCCGACCGCTCGGTGCGCAGCCCGGACCGGGCCGCACGACGCCCGCCGCGTGGTTTCAGCAGGCCCTGGCCATCGGGCCCGCCGCCCTACGAGGCGCAATGCGCGGAGGGGAGGAATCGCGCCGCGCGGCGCGACCGCGCCTAATCCGACGCCGGTGTCGAAGATGCTTCCGGCTCGGCTACCGCTGCGGATCCGGCCTCCGGAGCCTCGGCGTCGACCCACGGCCGGCGGATCTTCTCCGCGACCGCGCGCGCCGGCAGTCGCGTGACGAAGGCGAGCCACATGATGAACGCGGAGAAGATCGCGGTGACGATCGTCAACGGCACGAGGTCCAGCACGCCGACGTTGCCCGCGTGCTTGCTCAGATCCGGGTAGCGGGACAGCCAGCTCAGCAGCGTCAGCCCGGCGAGCCACACCAGCATCCACCAGCCGTAGCGGAAGTCCAGTGACGGCGTGTCCCGCCCATGGCGCGTCTGCATGTACCACAGCAGCAGGAACCCGAGCAGAACCACCACCATCAGCTTCCAGTCCACGTCCCATCCCGACCACAGCACGATGAGGTTCGAGGACAGGAAGGCGAGGAAGGCCACGCCCCACGCCAGCGCGGTGCCGCCGAGGCGGAACGGCCGCTCCTGATCCGGCAGCTCCCGCCGCAGGCACACCAGCGTCAGCGGGCCGGTGCCGAAGGCCAGGACCGTCGCCGAGGTGACAAAGCCGATCAGCTTCTGCCAGCCCGGGAACGGCAGGAAGAAGATGCTGCAGATGAACCACGACAGGATCACGCTGCGCCACGGCACGCCGCGCTTGTTCACCGTGGCGAGCCTGGGCGGGAAGTTGCGGTTGCGCGCGGCGGCGTAGGACGTACGCGACGTCAGCATGTTGTAGATCAGCCCGGTGTCGGCCGGCGAGATGAAGGCGTCGATGTACAGCACGAACATCAGCCAGACAAAGCCCAGCGTGCTCGCGAGCCCCGCCATCGGGCCGAAGGCCAGCACCTGGTCGCTGATGCCCGCCTTGAAGTCGGTGCCGATGTGCGCCCAGCCGTGCGTCAGCGCGGCATCCGGCATGGTGCCGATGAAGGCAATCTGCAGCAGCACGTAGAGGATCCCGCAGCCGATCACCGAGCCGATGATGGAGATCGGCACGTTGCGCTGCGGGTTGTCGGTCTCGCCCGCAAGGTCCACGCCCTGCCGGAAGCCGAAGTAGGAGAACACCACGCCGGCGGTGGCGATCGCCGTGAACACGCCGTGAAAGCCGAGCGGGGCGTAGCCGCCGAACTTCGGGTTGGCCATGTGCCCGGAGTGGTAGCCGAACACGAACAGCATGACCACCACGAGCGTGATCACCGCCAGCTTCCACCACACCGCCACGTTGTTGATGCGCGCGAAGAAACGGATGCCGACCATGTTGATGGTGCAGAACGCGAACATGATCACCAGCGCGACGACGAAGCCGATGGGCGTGAGAACGGCCACGCCGCCGACGAGATGCTGCAGGAAGGGCAGGTAGTTGTTGGCGTACTGCAGCGCCGCCTCGACCTCCACCGGTGCCACCGAGGCCACCGCGATCCACGTGATCCAGCCGTTCGTGTAGCTGGCGAAGGAGCCCCACGCGAAGTCCGGATAGCGCACCACGCCGCCCGACATCGGAAACATCGTGCCGAGCTCGGCGTAGGTCAGGCCGATGAACAGGATCATGATCGCGCCGATCACCCACGACAGGATCGACGCCGGGCCCGCGAGCTCTGCGGCGAACAGCGCGCCGAACAGCCAGCCGGAACCGATGATGCCGCCGATGGCGACGAACAGCAGGCCGATGACGCCGACGTGACGCTTCAACCGGCGGTCGGATTCGAATTCAACGCGCGTGGGCGCGGGGGCTCCGGTACCTTGAACAGTCGCCATCGTCTTTGAACTCTTCGCATGTGGTCGGAACGAGGCGAACGATCGTCCCCCGCGAAGGTGCCCTGAGTGCGTTCTTTACGCGCGTCGTGCGTCGTGCGCAAGCTCACGCGACGTGGTTCTGCCAACGCACTCGAGGGAGGGCGGTCCGCATGAGCGCCGTGACGCGAGACGTAAGCCGCCGTCCGAAAAGCCCTCAAAGGTGCCGACAGGCCTGCACGCTCCGCGCATCGAACCGGGCGGCCGCTTGTAGCCGGACCGGCCCGCGCGACGCGCTAGCACGACCCCGCCGAACCCACAGTTTTCGCGACGCAGAGCCGCCTGCCACGAATTCGCTGTCAGGCCGGTTCCCGACGCCTACGCGCCACCGGATGGAACCGCGAGAGCCTGCAGAGCCCGCCGCACCGCTTCGATGCTGTCCGGCCGCACCAGCCGGCCGACCTCCTTGCCGTCACGCAGGAAGACCAGCGTCGGCCACAGCTTCACGTGGAAGGAGCGGCCCAGTGGACGTCCGCGGCCATCCTCCACCTTGACGTGACGTACCTTGGGCGCGGCTGCGAAGGCCTCGGCGATCAGCGGCCGCGCGGCCCGGCAGTAGCCGCACCACGGTGTGCCGAATTCGAGTACCGCCGCGCCGCGCCAAGCGTCCACCGCGCTGCGCGCGGGTTCGACCGCCTCGAAGGTTTCCGTATACGCCATCCCCGTCGCTCCACCCCGGTCCACCGCCACCTCCACTCTAGCGCTAGAAGTAATAGCCGAAGTTGATGTTCAACCGGTTGTCGACGCCATGCTCGTGGCCACCCATGCTGCCGCCGATGAAGGGCTGGTTGTGCGCGTTGACGAAGTCGAAGTAGGTGTAGAGGTCGCCGGCCGAGATCGCCATGCCGGTAACGATCATGAAGGTGTTTCCCAGCCCGCCCGACTTGTTCACCATCAGCGAGTTGTCGTTGTAGAAGGTCAGGCTGTCGATCGGACCCCAATCGACCGGCAGCTTGTAGGGGCCGTTGAGCGTGAAGATGTTGGCGCGCGCGGGAATGGTGTCGTAGAAGGCGTAGGCGCCAACCACCATCCGCGTCGGATGCCCGTCCATGCGGTAGGCGTAGTGCACGGCCTCTGCCTGGAAATTCCAGCGCCGATAGTCGATGTTCGTGTGCACGGCGTAGGCCCCGTAGCGCCCGACGTTCCGATTCCCCGAGGCGCCGCCTCGACCCAGCATGCCGTACAGCGCGGAGCCGCCCACTTCCACCGACAGGTCCGCCTCCGGGTGGAAGGTTCGGGCCACCCGCAGCGCGCCGCTGTTGATGGCGCGCGCCGCCGCGCCACCGGCAACGCCCGCATTGATGCCCTGGCCCGGCTCGCGCTCTCCCAGCACCACGTAGGAGTAACCCTTGTTCAGACCCGAGGCGGCGGTCGCCGCGTCATTCTTGAAGAACCCCGCCTGCACGTTCCACGCGTCGCCGCTGTGCACATAGAGGCCGCCCATCGCGTAGGTGTCCTCCAGGCCGACGTAGTAGTCGGAGCTGAAGAAGAAGTTGTGCGAGTTGAAGGGCTGGTTGCCGAAGGGGATGCGCGTCAGCCCGAGCTGGAACTGGTTCTTCGGCGTGAAGTCGTAGCCGATCCAGCCGTGCTGCAGCGTCTGCATGTAGGAATACCAGCGCCACTGCGTGCTGAGGATGATGCCGTGCACCTTGCCGTCGAGATCCAGCCGGAAGGTGTCGAAGTCGATATCGCCGCCGCGATGGTTGAGCCCGTGCTGGTAGCTGCCGGTGGTGTACTGGAAGCGCAGCGCGCCGCCGATGGTGATGCCGGTGTCCTTGGTCTTCGTCGAGGACGTATCCCATACGAAGCCCTTGCCGCTGTGGCGCGGGCGCTGGGCATCCTGCGCCGATGCCGTCTCCTGCGTGGCCGAATCCGCAGCCGCCGCCTGCTCCGGCTGCTGCGCCGTCGCCTCCGCCGCAGCCCGCTGCGTCTTTTCCTGCTTCAGGCCATCGAGCTCCGACTGCAGCCGGTCGATCTGCCGCTGCATGAGCTCGATCCTGCGATCAACGCTCGATGCCGTCCCCCCGCTGCCCGCCGCCGCTGCAGGCGTCGTCACCACCGAGCCGGCCGCCAAGGCGGCAGCCAGCATGAACATCGCTTTTCTTCCAGGCACCCGATCCTCCCTTGCAACGCTCCACACCGCCTCCCGCAGCCCCGTTGTCCGCTGCGTTCATGACCCTCGACCGCCGATGAATCCTCAGGCGCCGGCCGGCGCCCGGCCTATTTCCCGAGCCACTCGTTGACCTGCTGCGGATGCGCTTCCACCCACTTCTTCGCGGCTTCGTGGATCGACGCACCCTTCCTCTCGCCCGCATCCATGATCGCGTCCGTGTCCTTGTCGGTGCGATGGAAGCGGTTGAGGATCGCCCAGGCCTGCGGCATGTCCTTCTTCAGGCCCTTGCGCACCAGCGTGTCGACGCTGCCCGGCTTGCCGTAGATGTCCTTCGGATCGTCGAGGAACTTCAGCTGCCAGCGCGACCACATCCAGTGCGGCGTCCAGCCGGTGACGACCACCCACTTCTTCTGGCGGATCTCGTTGCCGAGCACCGCCGTCATGGTCGCGTCGCTGCCGGATACCAGCTTTTCCGGCAGCTTGTAGGCCGGGATGGCCTTGTCGGTCGCCTCCATGATGCCGGCCCCCGGATCGATACCGACGATACGGTTGTCGAACTTCTTCGCGATACCCGGCTTGGCAAGGTCCGCGATCGAGTCGATGGTGACGTAGTCGGGAACCACCAGCCCGATGCGGGTGTTCGCCATGTTCGGCCCGAGGTTGTCGAGCCGGTCCTTGGTCTTCGCGTAGTAGGCGGCGTGCACCTTCGGCAGCCACGCGCACACCATCGCGTCGACGTCGTTGTTCGCCAGCCCCTCGTACATCAGCGCGGCGCTGACGGATTCCGTCTTGACCTTGTACCCGGCGTCCTCCAGCGCGTACTTGACCATGTCGGTGCCGGCCACGCAGCTGTCCCATTCCACGTAGGCGATCGTCACCGTGCCCTTGTCGGCGGCGGACGCGGGGGTGAGCTGGGCGAGCATGACGGCGGCGGCGGCCACGGCCAGCGCGGTGCGCAGCCACGTTGTGTTGCGGGGTCTCATGTGCTTCTCCTGTCGGAAATGGGGCGCTGCGGACGCCGCCGGGCGCTAGTCCTTCGGCGCGTGACGTTGTCCGACGCGCTGCGTGATGCGATCCAGGATCATGGCGAGAATGACGATCGCGATGCCGGCGGTGAACCCGTCACCCGCCTCGAGGCGTTGGATGGCGCGCCATACCTCGCCGCCGAGCCCGCCGGCGCCGATCATCGCGGCGATCACGACCATCGACAGCGCCAGCATGATGGTCTGGTTCACGCCGGCCATGATGGTCGGCACCGCCATCGGCAGCTGCACCTTCAGCAGCTTCTGCCACTTCGTCGAGCCGAAGGAATCCGCCGCCTCGATGAGATCCCCCGGCACCTGCGTGATACCGAGGATGGTGAGCCGGATGGCCGGCGGCGTCGCGAAGATCACCGTGGCCACGCTTGCCGAGACGGCGCCGAGGCCGAAGAAGGGGATCGCCGGAATCAGGTAGACGAAGGCCGGCATGGTCTGCATGAGGTCCAGCACCGGCATGACCACCCGCCGCGTGCCGCGACTGAGCGCCGCGGCGATGCCGATCGGGATGCCGATGCCCACCGCGATGACGGTGGAGATCAGCACCAGCGTGAAGGTCGAGACCGTCGGTTCCCACAGCCGCAGGTTCCACAGAAACAGCAGGCCGACCACGCTCCAGATCGCGACCTTGCGGCCCGCGGCCTTCCACGCCAGCAGGCCGACGATGAGAATCAACGCCCATGGCGGCAGCCACTCAAGACCGCTGGTGATGCCACTGATGATCATGCCTACGAACGTGCTGAGCGCCCGCGTGATGAAGGAGATGTGCAGGGTCAGCCACGCCAGCGCCCCGTCGATGAGGTGCGGAAGCGGGAAGGCCGGGATCGAGACCGCCGCCAGATCGATCACGCCTGCACCCGCGTCACTTCCTCAGACGCTTCCGGCGTCACTGCGCTCGGCGCGTCACCCGAGGTCTGGGAATTGCTGCTGGCCAGCACCGAGATCACGCCGGTGCGGGTCACGACGCCGAGCAGCTCGCGCGTCTCGGGGTCCACAACCGGCAGCGACCAGGGCCAGGCGGCGAGCTGATTGATCGTTTCCGTCAGCGGCGTGGAAGGCGTGATCGACACGCTGGCGTCGATCAACCCCTCGATGCTGCGCAGCCCGCGCCGCGCTGCGTCTTCGGCCGCATCCAGGCCGATGGTGCCGAGGAAGCGGTAGTCGCGCTTGACGACGATGATGCTGGTGTAGTTTTCCTCGTTCATCTTGTGCAGCACGGTGCGCGGGCCGTCCTTCTCGAAGGCCACGACGCGCGCGCGCGTCAGCGCCGCATTGGCCGTCAGCACGCGCGACATGTCGACGTTCTCGACGAAGCGCTCGACGTAGCGGTTGGCCGGGTTGTTGAGGATCTCCTCGGGCGTGTCGAACTGCACGACGCGGCCGTCCTTCATCAGCACGATGCGGTCGCCGAGCTGCAGCGCCTCGTCGAGGTCGTGGGTGATGAAGACGATGGTCTTGTGCATGCGCTGCTGCAGCTGCACCAGTTCATGCTGCATGTCGCGCCGGATGAGCGGATCGAGCGCGCTGAAGGCCTCATCCATCAGCAGGATGTCGGATTGCACGGCCAGCGCGCGGGCCAGCCCGACGCGCTGCTGCATGCCGCCGCTGAGCTGACCCGGCAAGGCGTCTTCCCAGCCCTCCAGCCCGACGAGCTGCAGCGCTTGACGCGCCCGCTCGCGCCGCGCCGCCCGCGCCATGCCCTGGATCTCCAGCCCGTAGGCGGCGTTGTCCGTCACCGAGCGGTAGGGAAACAGCGCGAAGTGCTGGAACACCATCGAGATCTTGCGGCGGCGGTAGTCCAGCAGCTGCGCGCGGTCGTAGGCGGTGATGTCCTCGCCGTCGACGCGAATATGCCCGCGGGTGACGTCGTTGAGCAGGTTGAGGCAGCGGATCAGCGTGGACTTGCCGCTGCCGGAAAGCCCCATCACCACCAGCAGCTCGCCTTCCTCCACCTCGAAGGAGACGTCGGCGCAGCCGACGGCGTGGCCGGTCTCGCGAATCTGCTTGTTGGTCTTACCGGCGTCGAGCAGGCGCAGCGCGTGCTGCGGACGCTTGCCGAAAATCTTGGTCAGATGATCGACTTGGATTTTCGGCATTCAACCCCCGGCGCGCAGTGTGTCCTGATCCAGTGACTTGACCACGACCGCACGGTGCCAACGGGATGCACAACCACGTGCCACAACCAAGCCTTGTGCCTTTTACCCTAACGGGATCGCCCGTCGGTCACAACCGGCGGCGCGCCTTCAGGCCGCGGGGGGCGGCGACTCCGGGCGGGTTTCCGGCATCAGCTTCAGCGCGTTCGGCGTGGTGCGGAGCATGGGCCGGAAGTTGTTCTCGACCACCGCGTCGCGACGCACCGCGCGGTAGTGCCAGGCGGCGTAGACCATCAGCGCCCCATGCGTCAACGCGAACCAGAACGGCAGCGAGCGCGCGCCCAGATGGCTGATCTCGAGCCCCGCCACCAGCGGACCGAGCGCCGAACCGGCGCCGAAGATCAGCAGCACGCTGCTGCTCGCCCCCAGCAGTTCCTCCGGCGCGAGGTTGTCGACCAGATGCGCCACGACCACCGGATAGACCGCGAACGCGATCCCGCCGTAGACGAATACCAGGCTCAGCGCGGCCACCTCGTGGCTCCCCGCAACCCACATCAACAGCGCCGCCAGCGTTGCCGTGGCGCCCATCATGGCCAGCGTCAGGCGCCGGTCCATGCGGTCCGACCAGCGTCCCAGCGGCCACTGCAGGGCCGCCCCGCCGAGGATGGCGACCGTCATGTAGGTTCCGATCTGCTCGGTATCGAAACCCAGCCTGCTTGCATACACCGGCGCCAGCCCCCAGAAGGCGCCCATCGCCAGGCCGGACAGCCCGGCGCCCACCCCGGCCGTGGGCGCGAGCTGCATGAGCCGGCCGAGCTGCAGGCGCGGCACGGACTGCGGCCGCGGCTGAGCCTGATGGGTCGCCAGCACCGGCAGCGTGGCGAGGCAGGTGAACAGGGCCACCACGATGAACAGGACGAAAGGCTGCCCCTGGATCCGCAGCAGCTGCTGGCCGAAGGCCAGTGCGCTGACGTTGACCATCATGTAGATGGAAAACACCGCGCCGTGATGGTGCGCCGGTGCCTGCGCGTTGAGCCAGCTCTCGATGATCGCGTACAGCCCGACGACGAACACGCCGGTCCAGAAGCGCAGCACGAGCCACGCCCATGCCCAGGTGCCCAGTGCATGCAGCAGGGCGAGACAGGCGGTGCAGCTCGCGCAGAACGCGAACGCGCGGATGTGGCCGACGCGGCGGATCAGCGGCGGCATTACGAAGGTGCCGAGCAGGTAGCCGCCGTAGAACGCCGCCGTCAACCCGCCGAGCAGAAGCCCCGGATAGCCGGCCTGCATTCCACGCAGTGGGATCAGCGTGTTGAGCAACCCGACCGCCGCCAGCAGCAGCGCGGTCCCGACGAGCAGCGACAGGACCAGGCGAAGCGTGGACAGCATGACGATTCCGGGGCAGCGGGGACACGCGCCGAGGCGCGGCGCCGACCTTCCTCGGCATGCCGCAGGCCCGACGCGCGAGCCACCATAGCGCATGCGCCGCGGCGATCGCGAGCGCCGTGGCGATCGGCACTTCACGCCATCGCCCGGTTGGCGCGCGCTCTACCTTGAAGAGAACAGAGCGCGGCGTGCAGCGGTCTTCATCCCCGATCGATCAGCGCGGCACGGTGCTCCCGAATCCCCGCGCGATCATCGCCTTGCAAGCTTGATCAGGCCGGCACGACACAGGCCTACGGCTGGCCGCGCTGTACTTCCACGCGGGTCACCCTGCCCACCGCAAGGTGAATGAGCACGACGTTTCCGCCCTTCCGGTACGACCAGACGTCCTTGCGCTCACCCGAGCGCAGCTCGATACCTTCCCGAGCCTTCGGCACCGGCGTGCCCGCGCATTCCGCGAGCCGGAGCTGCGTCGTTCCCGGCCCGATGAGGCACTCGCCGAGGCGAATGCTGCGCGCGTGATCCAGCGACTGCGCGCCTGCGGCGCCGGCCAGCAGCGCGAAAACCACCGCGGCCATGAGCGCTTGTCGCGTCGCGCGGCGCCGCGCAAAAATCCGGTGCTGTCCCTCGTCGTCGGTCGACTCCCTCGCGGATGAGCGGTCGGTCAATGCTGCGGGGCGAAAGGACGGCCTACCGGGAAAATCCCGCATCACCCCGCCGCCGAGCGCACGAAGCTGCGCTCGCGATAAAACGGCGCGACCAGCACGAACAGCACGCCGACGCCCGCCATGACGGCGGCGAAAAAGACGAAGTACTGGCCGCCGACGAGCGCGTAGGTGGACACGCGCGCCGTGTGCGCCGCGAAAGCGCCCCGGGTGCTCACCGGCCGCCGGTGCACCGGGTCCATGATTTCTACGCGGCCGTGGCCCCGGTCGACGGCGGCGACGAGGAAGGTGCCCTCGAGGGGCTGGCCGCGCGGCTCGGCGGCACGCTCGACGACGAGGCCGTTGTATCCGGAGAAATCGATTTTCTGCCCCGTCTCCAGGCGGGTCGCGTCCGCGACCTGCACCCAGGTTCGCGCTCCGGCGGCGACGTCGGTCACCGCCAGCGGTCGCACCATGAATGCGTTGACGCCCGCGGTAAACAGGTTGCCGAGGCTGGTCGAGAGCAGAAACAGCGCCATGATGAAGCTCTTGAGCCGCAGCGGCGCCTGCGTGTAGGAGAACTCCAGCGCTGTGATGGAGACGAGCACCTCCGAGGAGGTGAGGATCAGGTAGGCAAGGATCTGCCACCAGACGCTGACGCTCTCCCCACGCCGGATCGAAGCCGCGATCCACGCGACGAGCAGGAAAGCGCCCGCGATGGTGAACAGGCCCGCGCCGATCTTGCGCAGCGGCGTCACACGCAGCACCCGACCGACCAGCGGGTAGACCACGTAGGAAAACAGCGGCACCAGCAGAAGGATGAAGACGGCGTTGGCCATCTGGACCTGCGCCGGCAGCACGTGCAGCCCGAAGCCAAGGTCCTTGTCCATCAGGTCGGAGGTCGCCTGCAGCGTCCACGTCGTACCGTTGGACTGGTCCCACAGCGACCAGTACACGGCGAGGAACAGGTACAGGCCAGCCAGGCCGAGGATCGCGCGCCGCCCTTCCGCAGAAAATACGTCTCTGAGCCAGGCGCGGCCGGCCGGCGGCACCACGGCGTAGTGATGGCGCCCGAGCCAGAACACGACGACGGACAGCGCCATCATGCCGCCCGGCACGCCGAACGCCCAGCGGGCGCCCCATGCGGGCAGCAGGATCGGGCACAGCCAGATGGAAATCAGCGCGCCGGCGTTGATCGACAGGTAGAACCACGAGAATGCCCGCTCGATGAGCTGGCGGTTGCGCTCGGTGAACTGGTCGCCGACGTTGGTCGACACGCAAGGCTTGATGCCGCCGGTCCCGAAGGCGATCAGGAACAGGCCGAGCGCCAGCTGCGCGGTGCCGTGGTTGAAGGCCAGCAGGAAGCAGCCGATCGTGTAGACGATCGAGAACACCATGATGGTGCGGAACTTTGCCCAGAACACGTCGGACACGACCGCGCCAAGCAAGGGAAACAGGTAGGCGGCGGACTTGAACAGCGACTGCCAAGCGGTCGCCCTGGCATCCCCGAACAACAGCGTCTGCGTCAGGTAGACGCTGAGAATGGAATTGATCCCGTAATAGCAGAAGCGCTCGGCAAACTCGTTGACGACGATGTAGGGGATGCCGTGCGGCAGACGCGCCGCGCTGACGCCCTCGCTCAATGCCGGCGCGGCGCTCACCGTGCCTCCAGCCAGAAGGTAACGGGGCCGTCGTTCACCAGCACGACCTGCATATCGGCACCGAAGCAACCGCTCTGCGCGCCGGGCACGCGCTCGCGAACTCCAGCAACGAGTCGATCGAACAGCTGGCGCGCCTGGTCGGGCGGCGCGGCCGTGGAGAAGCCCGGGCGCATGCCGGCGGAAGTATCCGCTGCCAGCGTGAACTGCGGCACCAGCAGCAGTTCTCCGCCGATGTCCGTGACGCTGCGGTTCATGCGGCCCGCGGCATCGGCAAACACGCGGTAGCCGAGGAGGCGCTGGGCCAGCCGCTCGGCCTGATTCGGTCCGTCACCCGGCACCACGGCCACCAGCACCAGCAGGCCGCGGCCGATGGCGGCGATGCGCCGCCCCGCGACCGTCACGGAGGCTTCGGACACCCGCTGCAGCAGGCCGATCACCGCTTCGCCCGGCGCGGGCACCCGGCGGCGGATGCGCCGACCGCGGCGCGTTTCATGTTTAATACGCGCGTCATGCAAGTCGTGCTTCGCGGGCTGCTGGTCTTCATCGGCTACTGGCCGCTCGTGGTATTGCACGCGCTCGGCTGGTTCACCGGCACCGCGCTCTGGTGGTTCCCCAACAGCCTGCGGCGCGGCACGCGCATCCACGTCGAATTATGCCTGCCGGGCACTCCGCTGGAGCAGCGCCGGCGAATCGCGCGGCGGTCTCTGATCGAGAGCATGAAGGGGCTGCTGGAAGCGCCCGCCATCTGGTTCGGGCCGCGCTGGCGGCTGCGGCGCTGGATGGGCGGTGCCAGCGCACGGGACGCGATGCGCAAGGCGCTGGCGCAAGCACCGTCTGCCATCTTTCTCACGCCCCACCTGGGGTCATGGGAGCTCGCGGGGCAGTTCGTCGCCGAGTTCAGCCGTGTGACGGTGCTCTACAAGCCGCAGGACAGTGTCTTCGATCCCCTCATCCTCGCCGGCCGCGCGCGCAATCCCAACGCCCGGCTCGTGCCGACCACGACGGGCGGAGTGAAGGCGCTGCTCGGCGCGCTGCGAAACGGCGAAGCCGTCGGTATCCTGCCGGACCACGACCCGCCGCCCGGCTCGGGGCGCTTCGCGCCGTTCTTCGGCATCCCCGCGCACACCACGGACCTGGTCGGCAAGCTGGCCGCGCGCACCGATGCGGGGGTGTGGTTTCTGGTCGCGGAGCGGCGGCCGTGGGCGCGCGGATTCCAGCTGCACCTGACGCCCGCGCCGGCCGGCATCCGCGAACGCAAGCAGTCGGTGGCGGCGCTCAACCGCGGCGTGGAAGCCTGCATCCTCCGGCTTCCGGAGCAGTACTGGTGGAGCTACAAGCGTTACCGCCGGCAGCCCACCGGGCGGGGCAGTCCTTATACACTGCGCGGCTGAGCGGCGCGGCGAGGATCGGAACTCTGCCTGCGCCGGGCAGTCCACTGGCCTTTCCGAAGAGCCGGCTCGCCGTCCACTCCATCGCACCACGCCGAGGGGATCGAATTTCCATGGAACGCGTCCTGATCGAGGCCCAGTCGCTGTCGCGTCGCTACGGCGCGACCCTGGCCGTGAGCGGCCTCAACCTGAGCCTGCACCAAGGCGAGATCCTCGGCCTGCTGGGCCCCAACGGCGCCGGAAAATCCACCGTCATGCGGATGCTGACGGGCTGCCTGGCACCGACCACGGGCAGCGTCCGCATCAACGGCATAGCGCTGGCGGCAAGACCGCGGCTTGCCAAGCGCTTTCTTGGTTATCTGCCCGAACAGCCGCCGGTTTACCCGGAGCTCAGCGTCGATGAATACCTGGCGTACTGCGCGCGGCTTCACCATGTGCCTGCCGGGGAGCGCGCCACCGCGATCGCCTATGCGAAACAGGCCTGCGGCCTGGACGAGATGTCGCGCCGCCTCATCGGCAACCTCTCGAAGGGCTACCAGCAGCGCGTCGGCATCGCGCAGGCCATCGTCCATCGGCCGGAAGTGGTCGTGCTCGACGAACCCACGGTAGGGCTGGATCCGATCCAGATCCGCGAGATCCGCAAGCTGATCCGCGGCCTCGGCGATCGCCACAGCGTGATCCTCTCGAGCCACATCCTTCCAGAAATCCAGAGCCTGTGCGACCGCGTGATGATCATCAACCACGGGCGCGTCGTGTATTCGGAAACCATCGAAGCCGCAACCGCCACGCGCTCGGA
>DASVGQ010000163.1:0-16339 GCA_036379455.1 Nevskiaceae bacterium | reverse complement strand
CGGCAACGGTTGCTGCACGGCATTGAAGCGCTCGATTTGCGTGAAGCGGCCGTTCGTCATCTGAGTCATCTGCCGCACATCCACCGTGACCCCTTCGACCGCCTGCTGATCTGCCAGGCGATCGAGTACGGGTTGGCGCTGGTGACGCCCGACCCGTGGATCCAGCGCTATCCGATCCGCGCCCTGTGGTGAGGTCGCATTCATGACCAGGTACCGACGGCGCAGCGGTTGAAGCCTTCCGCCTGCCGCTGCGCGTCGTTGGTTTGTCCGGCCAGGCCCCACAAGCCGGTTTCGACGAGCATTTCCAGCGCCGCCGGGTTGCCGCTGAAGTCTTCGAACCAGTAAACGCTGCCGGTGGGTGCGGCGCGCTGGGCGTCCTTCGGATGCCAGTGCGCGAGATCCCAGCCCGAAACCGTCTGGCAGCGCGGCACTGCGGCGCACACGAGCCGGGCAGTGCAGCCCTGCGGGCCGTGCCACACGTCGGCGTCGTCGACGCCCGGTGGTCGCCAGCCGGAGGGAAAGATACCCGGGGTGGTGAGGACCAGTTTGAAGCGGCCGCCGGTACCGGGCTTCAGCTTCGCGCTGTCGGGTGCACGGCAGGGGTGGATGGTCGCCGCGCGTCCGTCGCCGCCAAGACGCACGAGGCCGGAGTTGGGCAACGCGGCGCAGCGCGCGGTGGCCGCAAAGCCGACGATGGCAGTGGCGTTGACGTCGCAGCGTTTGTGCAGCGCCATGGCCTGCGTGGTGAACAGCTTGCCGTCGTCGGCGCGGCGCGTGTCATGCGCGATGCCCACGCCGATGCGGATATCGGTCTTCCACAGCTCATCGCTCTTGACGAGCTGTGCCAGCGCCGGCAGCTGGCCTGCGAGGTAACGCGCCCAGCCGCCGTCCGTGAGCCACCAGCCGATGCTGGCCTTCTGCCGCGTCGCGTCTTCGGCGAGGAGGGGTACCTGTGGCAGCGTCGCGGAACAGGAGATATCGGCGGCCAGCGCCCGCGGGTGCATCGCGCGCAGCTTTCGCTCCGCCGCTTCGCCTTGCACGACGAGATCAGCGGGTAGGGCGTGGAGGCGCTCGACTTCACCTTGGTCGTTGCGCCGCGCGAGGTTGAAGGCCGTGAGCGTGAACTGCGCGGGGTCCTGCAGCGCGGCGACGTCCAGCGCGCCGTCGGCGTACAGACGGCTGCGCAGCGCGCCGGCGGCCACGCTCGGCCAGGGCGGGATGAAACTTGCGCCGAAGCTGCCCGGATCGCCGAACGACTTGTTGCCGCGCAGGAACAGCACGTCGAGCGGTTCGAGGAAAACGTGGTGTGTTGTCTCCATCCTTCTCTCCTCAGGCGTGTGCGTCGCGGGCGAAGAACTCGGCGACGGACAAAAGGTTGTCGATCGCGTCGGCGATTTCGGCGGCCGGTTTATCGAGCGGCGCGGTCGCGGCGATGGCCTGTGCGAGCTCCATGTCGTCTTTCTTTGTCAGCCCCTGGCTCTGGAGCTGGAAGTGCAGCAGCGTGGTGAGCATTTCGCGGTAGCTGTCGCGGCCGAGCTGCGCGACCTCCGGCAGATCGTGGCTCCATTCCATGACGTGGTAGGCCGCCCGACGACTCGCGCCTTCCTGCTCGAAGGCTTCAACCAGCTTCAGCAGAAGCTTCATGGCCGGCCACTCTCGGTCTTGGGCGTGCCATTTCTGCGTCAGGTAGATCGCGCCGCCGGAGCGTTTGATGACCGACAGGCTGAAAGCGTCGCGTCCACCTTCGTTCTTGGCACGCTGTTCGGCGGCGTGCAGTTCGCGCAGCACGGCAGCCAAGGGAGCCTGGTGGTGGGCAATGACGGCGCCGATGCTGGCGGTGGCGCCCATATGCTTTTGTCCATCAAAAGCGGTCCATGGGCTGCCCATCATGCGCATCAACGTGCGTTTGTCGTCGTATTCCAGCAGAGCGAATCCCTTTTTTAGCTTCAGATGTCGAGCTGCTGCATTTTCTGGGTCTGGATAGTCGTCGTGGCCGCTGTAGGCGGCACGCAGCCGTCGCATGCAGGGCAAAAGGTCTGACACCGGCAGCATGGCGAGCAGGTCGTCTCCGCCGGCGTAGATGACGCGCCCCATGTATTCGCGCTCGACCACGTACCGCACCACGGTCAGCGCGAAGTCGTTGAGCGCGCCGGAGATGGCGAGATGGCGGTTGGGTGACAGCGCGCGCGGCTGGTTTGCGTATTTCTGCAGTTCCGGTTCGCGTTCGATGTGCTTCCGGAAGCCGTCGCGCACCTGCGGGTGGAAGCTGTCGATGTAGCGGATGGCGTTTTCGCCGGACAGCCACGCGCCCATGCGGTCGCCGTCCATCAGCAGCAGCGCGTAATAGGTGTCTGGCTTTTCGCGGAGCAAGTCATTGACGCCGCGCCGCGCGTCTTGCAGCGCCGCGGCGTCATCTGCGTCGCGGGCATCGTCCAGCCACGCGGGGATGTGTGCCAGCAGGTCGCCCTGGCCGTAATCGTGCTCACGCAGTTTGAGGACGAGTTTGCGGGGCAACGCGACGCGGTCATGTTTTTTGAGCTCATCGATCCACTTGGGCGGGATGCGTTCACCCTTTTCGATCCACTTCGACAGCGCCCCGGCGAGCGACATGGTGTGTGTGCTGACGACGAAACGCCGCGCCGCCATGTCGGCGTTACCCAGCGCCTTGCCGACCTGCTCTGCGAACAACGCGGGCCACACGCGCTTGATGGCGCCAAGTCCACCGAGGTGCTCACCTTTCTTGATGCCGAACCGGCCTTCGAGCTTCGTCCACAGCGTGCCGTGCTTTTCCCGATACGACTTGTTCCAGCTGCGCTGCTCCGGGTCCGTCGCCAGCCATTCGACTTCGCCGGTAAGCGAGTCACGCCAGCCCTTCTGCGGCGCCTGCTTGAACAGACGCGCGGCCTTGGACGCCGCCAGCACGCGTTCCGCGAGTTCGTGTACGGCTGGATAGAGCACGCCCGGGTTGGGGTCGAAGAAGACGGTGTGGTCCTGCCACTTGGTCTCCTTGCGCAGCACCTTCCAGGCGGCGCTGTCGAGAAAACCGGGCTCGCTGTCGCCTTCGAAGAAGGGGCGCATCGCGGCGGACAGCGACGACACGTCAAGGTCGCGCTCGCGCGCCTCGTCCTTGCAATGGATCAACGAGAAGGGCACCGCCGCCCAGTGCACTTCCGGGAATCCTTCGAGCTGCCCGCGCATCTGCCGGTAAGCGTAGGCGTTGTCATTCTCAAGCTCGGCTTCCTTCAGCAGCCGATCGACGACCTGCTTGCCGAGACTTTGCAACCATTCGCGCACCTTCGTTTCGACTGTCCTCGCCAGTTCGACGGCTCGGGACGCGGGAACGACCGCCACGAAGCGGTTCGGCAGGGCCGCGGCGAACAGCGGGTTGGCGTCAGTGCCGGCTTTCATCCATTCGCAGCCATCGAACAGGCTGCGGTCGAGGCCGCAGTCGTCCCGCAGCCATAGATCCACTTGCGGCACGCCGCGCAGGCGCGGGAACAGGATCGCGTCTGGGCCGAGTTCGGCACAGACTGGCTTCATGGCTTCCCACGCCAGCCGCGAAAGCAGGTGTGATCCCGCCCACAGGTCCGACGTCGAGCGCGCGGCTTCGATGAAGCTCTGCACCGGACCGAAGCTCATTGCGAGCAACGCCGCTTCGCCCTTCGGATCGACGGCAAAGGCACCGGCAAAGGCGCTGGTGAGGTCGAGGTGGTCCCAGATGCTGTGATCCGGGACGCGGGTGTCCGCCGGCAGCAGGCGCCAGAGCTCACCGAGCTTTCCGTTGTCTTCGTCTTCCATGACCTCCGGGCCGAAGCGCCAGAAGGCCAGCACGGATCGCTTGAGATCCGTGATGCCGCCGTCTCGGATCAGCAGCTTTGCAAAGTGGTCGAAGCTGCGCTGCTTGATATCGGTGAAGTCCGTTTCGCTCAAACCGCCGTGCTCGCCAAGGTCGTATTCCGCCCCGGAGAGCGGATGTTTCAACACCGGCTTTTGCGTCCAGCGCACCCGCGCGAACTCGGCGACGGCAAAGATCTTCTGTCCATCCTTGGAGAGCACTTCCCGCATCGGCCACTGCGGGCGATCGGCGGCGGCAGCCCACCAGTCGGCGCGGCGGACGCTGCGGTAGGTGGATACGTCGATGCCTTCCTTGAAGGCGACGGCGTGCAACACGTCCGCGTTGTCGTTGTCGAGCGGGCTGCCCGCCGCGAGTTCCGTGCTGCGCGCCAGGCGCCAGAGGGTGCGCGAAGTGCCGCCCTCGTGGCCGGCCGGATCGCGCAGGAGCACCAGCGCCTTTTCCGCCGGGTCGTGCAGGCGGGCGTGGAGCTTGGTCTGCCAGACGAGTGCTTCGTTCATTGTGTGTGTCATGTGGGTAGGCGCATGAGCTCTTGAGCGGGGTCTTCGAGGAAAGCGTGAACCTGCGTCCATACCGCTTCGATGGCGCGCCGCTCGGGATGGAAGGACGGCGGCGGTAGGCAGGGAATATGAAAAATCACTCCAAAGACGTTGCCGTTCTGGCTACGCCGCACTTTGAAACGCAGGCTGTTTGGCAGCCGGGCGTGTGTACGGTCCCATGGGGTCACGTTGTGGTTCGTGACGGGGTAGCTCAGCCAATGGCGTGGCTCAGGGCCCCGCGCGCCTTTCCCAGAATGGAACTTGAACTGCGTGCGCAAGCCGATTTTGAGTTTGGCGAGTTCCGTCATTACGGCTTCCCAGTCGGGACCGTCTGCGGTGCGCCAGACCAGAGGCTCGCCGTCGTTGGTTCCGACGGCGTGGGCCCAGTCGAGCGCGAGTGCGTCATGCCAGTCCCGGAGAAATTGAGTGCCCGGTTCAGCCGGATACAAGGGAATCCCGTCAACGGGCGTTATGACGAGCGACCCCCATCCGTTGCGGCTGCGGCCGCCCACGGTGCCGTACTGATGTATGAGCCACAGCGTCAGATTGACTGACTCAGCGTGTTCCTCAGGGAACGCAAGACTGAGCTTGGCTTCTTCGTCGGCTTGAATCGCAGCCTCCTTCTTCAGTGTCGTTCCCTTGCCTTTTGAGAAGGTCAAAGGGCCGTAGCCCAAGTACAGGTGTGCGCCAACAGGACGGGAAACTTCGGGATGTAAGGTGGTCTTGTCGAGTGGCCAGTTGGCAGGTGTCGCCTTGCCCGCATCCCAGCCACTCAATCGCATGCGAATCATGCTTTTATGCGCCCGGCCTTCGACCGTGCCGAACAGTGCATCCTCTCGCCGACGGAGTGCGGTGAAGTCGTAGTTGCATGTTTTTGCTACCGCAATCCGCCACCACTGCCGCAGCAGCGCTTTGAACGGCGGCGTGCGCCACTGCCCGCGCTGCTCGGCGTTGCCGAGGAAAGCCGGCGTCGTGAAGCGGACGGTGAAGCTGCGGGTAACGAGGTGGCTCATGCGCGGGATCCGGCGGTGAAGAGATGAAAGGGCAGGCGATGGACAGGTAGCGTGCTCGACGGCGATCGGTCGCTCCGCGTCGAGCGCGCGGTCGAGGTCGATCTGCTCATTGCAAGCCTATGGAGAGCATGACGAATCTCCTGATGCGGAAAGCTTTTGGCCATGATCCGGGTCACCGGTACGCGGGGGTATCGGGAATGCCGGCACGCGACGCAGCGGCAGCCTCTGCCATGCAAGTGGCGTGCCGGCGCGGAGTCGTCGGACAAAACGGCGAGCGTACGGCTGCGCGTCCCCGCTTCAGGTTCCCGCATTTGCGCCACAGCACAGGTACACGAACAGCACCTACACGTCGATCGTGGTCTGCCTCAGGTCATGAAATGACGCGCCTGTGTCGACGGGGCGGTGAAAAATGGGCGCCCGGCAGAAGCAAGGGAGCACAGGCGCATGATGATCGAACCTCAGGACATCGCCGACGGCGAGCCGATCTTTCCGGCGCGCGTCGACGATCTCATCCCGGCGTGGAACGAGATTCCTTCGGGCTTCAAGTCGCGCGACAACGTGTGGGTACGCCTGCAGGAGGCGTGGCCCGCGAACGGCGCGACGTCAAAAGGACAATGCGATGCGCGTCCGGGGATCGACGCGCCGCGCGCATGCCGTCATCTGAACGCCATCCAGAGGAGCACGGGGCTCATCCCCGAGTACAAGGCGGCCGCCGTCGCGTACCTCGCCAGCCTGTGGTTCAGGCGCGTGACGCTGAACGGCGAGTGCTTCGAGGACGGTGAGTGACGATGGCCGCTTTACGCTGAAGGACTGACGGCGCGCAGCGCGTTCGGGCTGCGCAGCGGTGCGTCGCAGACCGTGCCACGACACAGGTAGGCGGTGCCCGCGGCGTCGAGCTCCGTGCGTGCGGACAGCACGCCCGGCAGATCGCCAGCGGAAGTCGGGATATGGAACGCGTCCACCGCCGCGCCGCCCGCCTGCTGCCGCTGACGCCACGTGGCTATTTGCCGTTCCCACGCGGCGGCCTGCGCGGGTCCGCAGCGCACGACGAGCTGCGCGCGCGGCTGCTGGTATTCCTCGAGCGCGATGAGCAGTGAGAGCGCGGCTTCCGGGTAGCTGCGCAATATCCCGGCGCCCGCTTGCAGCGCCTTTTCCGCGGCATCGAGCAGATGGACATCGCCGATCAAATGCCCGAGGCGCAGCAGCGAGCGGATGGCGATGCCGTTGCCACTCGGCAGGGCGTCGTCCTGCCAGCGCACGCTGCGCGTGAGCGGCGTGGCGTGATGGTTGGCGGAGAACTGGAAGCCGCCTTCCGCCGCGCCGCCGAAGCGCGCGACGAGATCACGCGCGAGCGTCAGGGCCCAGCCCAGCAGTTCCGCATCGAAGCGCAGCTGCAGCGCTTCCAGCAGCGCGTCGAGCAGGAAGGCGTAGTCGTCGAGGAAGCCTTCGATACGGTCCGGCGCGGCGGCGACGTTGGCGTACAGCACGCCGTCCAGCCACGCCGCATCCTGCAGCCCACGCAGAGCCTGCAGCGCGAGGTCGGCGCAGCGGGGGTCATCGAGCGTGCGGGCGGTACGCGCCAGCCCGGAGATGGTCACGGCGTTCCAGGCGGTGAGGATCTTGTCGTCGCGCGCCGGGTGGACGCGCGCTTCACGCACTTCGAAGAGGCGCTTCCGGATTGCCTCAGCGCGGGCGGTGGCCTCGTTTGTCGGCAGGTCTGCCGCGCGCGCCGCCTCGTCGACGCTGCGCGTGCGCAGCAGGTGCCAGGTGCGGCCCTCGAAGTTCGGCAGCTGGTCGAAGCCGTAGAGACGTTCGGCGAAAGCCACGTCTGCCGCGGGCAGCGCGGCACGCAGCTGCTCGCGCGTCCACAGGTAGAACTTGCCTTCTTCATGCTCGCTGTCGGCATCGAGCGAGCTGTAGAAGGTGCCTTGCGGCGAGCGCATGTCGCGCATGAGCCAGTCCACGATGCCCTGCACCGCACGGCGCGCGATCTCGCGACGGCTGTTCGTCGCGCGTTCATCGCTGGCCATGCGCGCATAGACCGGTAGCAGCTGCGCGTTGTCGTAGAGCATCTTCTCGAAGTGGGGGATGGTCCAGCTCTCGTCGACGCAGTAGCGGAAGAAGCCGCCGCCGAGATGGTCCTGGAGGCCACGGCCCGCCATCTTCTCGAGCGTGAGCCACGCCATGTCTCCGCCTTCGTGGTCGACGGATACGCGGTCCAGCAGCCATTCGAGCTCGATCGCGCGAGGGAATTTCGGCGCGCCCCTGGAGCCGCCCCAATCCGGATCGCTGTGCGCGCGAATTCGTTGCAGAGCGTTGTGCGCAGCAGCTTCCACGGTCGGCAGGTCCGACGGGCTGGCGGCCTGCACGCGCTGCAGCCACGCGCGCAGTTCATCGGCCTGCGCCTGCAGCTCGCCGCGGTGACCGTCGAAGTAACTCCGCACGCCCTTGAGCACCTCCGGAAAACCCGGCAGCCCCTGTGCTGCGGTCGGCGGAAAGTACGTGCCGACGTAGAAGGGGGCCAGCGTCTGCGGATCGAGGAAGGCGGTGAGCGGCCAGCCGCCGCCGCGGTTGTTGAGGCCCTGGTACGCGAGCTGGTAGACGTGGTCGATGTCGGGCCGCTCCTCGCGGTCGAGCTTGATGTTGATGAACGACGCGTTCATCAACGCGGCGATGGTCGGGTTCTCGAAGCAGCCGTGCGCCATCACGTGGCACCAGTGGCAGGCGGCGTAACCGATCGACAGGAGGATGGGCGTGTCGGTCTGCCGTGCGCGCGCCAGCGTAGCCTCGCGCCACTGCTGCCAGTGGACGGGGTTGCCGGCATGCTGGCGGAGGTAGGGGCTGGAAGCGTCCCGGAGCTGGTTGCTGTCGAAGGGGTCGGAAGCCATGGCGGGGTTATCGGGTCACCGGTGATGGAGTCAGGGTGGATGAAGGCACCTCGCTCGGGTCGCCACGCGGCCGCTGCACGACGCGCACGACGGCGGCGAGCGCGGAGCCGCATTCCTGCTCGCATTTGAGCGTCAGGAGGTCATCCGCCCGCGTATGGCCCCGGTTGATTGCGGCAATCGGGAGGCGTCGCGCGGCGGCTTCACGAACCAGCGAGAACGCTGACCACACCATCAGCGACGAACCGACGACGAGCAGGGCGCGCGCGGCGGAAACGGCGGCCAGCGCGGCAGCGCGCGTGGCCGGGTCCAGCGTCCCGCCGTAGAACACCACCGCCGGCATCAGCACGCCGCCGCAGTCCGGGCAGGACGGAACCTGGAAGCGGGCGTAGTCGCCGGCCGCGAGGTCGGCGTCGCCGTCCGGCGCGACGGCGAGCAGGTTGGCGTGCCAGTCCTGATTGGCTGCTTCGAGCATGCCCTGGAACCGGTCCCGCGTGAGGACGTGATGGCACTGCAGGCAGGCAACGCGGTCGAGCCGCCCGTGCAGATCGATCACTTCGCGCGAGCCGGCGCGCTCGTGCAGCCCGTCGACGTTCTGTGTGATGACGACGTCGACGAGGCCGAGGCGCTCGAGCTCCGCCAAGGCCTCGTGCGCGGCGTTGGGCTGCGCCGCTGCGAAATGGCGCCAACCGACGAAGCTGCGCGCCCAGTAGCGCTGCCGCGTCGTCGCGTGATGCACGAAGTCCGCGTGTTGCATCGGCGCCGGGCGCTTCCACTGGCCGTTGGCGTCACGATAGTCCGGGATGCCCGACCCGGTGCTGACGCCCGCGCCGGTGATGACCGCCGCCGGCCCATAGCGCATCAGCCAATCTGCAATCTGCGCGGGGCTTGCCGCGCGCGTCTCGATGCTGCCGCTGTTCACGCGATCATGGTAGCGCGCGTCCTGCCGTTGACCGCCTCGCGGGCGTGACAAGCCCGGCCTCCGTTCACGAAAAAAGGGCGGGCGATGCGCTCGTCCGCCCCTTGTCTGCGATGTGCTGCCAGGTTACGGCGCGGCGGTTCGCCGTTGTCGCGCTCCGCGCGGCGCTGGGCCTAGACGAAACGTGCCACCCACGCGAGGTAGCGATCGACGAAGGTGTTGAGAATCTTCTTGAGCGCTTCGTCCTTCACGTTGCCCTGCGCGTCGATGTTGCCTTCCGTGTGGTGGATGAAGGCTTCCGGTTGCGCCATCGTGAAGATGTCGAGGAACACGCAGACGTTGCGGAGGTGCTGCTGGGCCAGCGCCGTCGACGTGCCACCGCTGGAAGTGCCGATGACGGCGCCCGGCTTGCCGGCGAAGGAGTTGGTGCCCCACGGGCGGGACGCGATGTCCAGTGCGTTCTTGAGCACGCCCGGAATCGAGCGGTTGTATTCGGGCGTGATGAACAGCACGGCATCCGCAGCCTTGACGAAATCCTTGAGCGCCGTGCACACGGGCGGATAGTCCTTGTCGAAGTCCTGGTTGTAGAGCGGCAGGTTGTCGATGCGCGCATGACGGAACTCGGCGCGGTCGCCGGCGATTTTTTCCAGCGCATGCGCGAGCTGCTTGTTGATGGAATCCTTGCGCAGGCTGCCGACGAAGACCGCGACCACCGGACGTTGTTTGCTCATTTGCCTTCCTGACTCAGTGTGTGTCACCGCGTCCGCATGTCTCGCGGTGCGGCGGTTGCCGTGAATGGGGCGTTAGCCTCGCGCAAAGCCGGGAGCCGCTGCAAGCGCTCGTTGGCGCGTCACGCGCCCGCCTGTTCGTTGCGCTTCGCGGCGTTCTCGTCCTTCGCCACGTAGGTGTAGATGACCGGCACGACGTAGAGCGACACCAGCGCGCCGATCGTCAGGCCGGTGGCGATCACCAGCCCCATGTCGAAGCGGCTGACGGCCCCGGCGCCGCTGGCGACCAGCAGCGGCACCACGCCGAAGACCATCGCCAGCGTGGTCATCAGGATCGGCCGCAGGCGGATGCTGGAGGCCTTCTCCACCGCCGTGCGCCGGTCCACGCCCTCGTTGCGCTGGATGACGTTGGCGTACTGCACGACGAGGATGCTCTGCTTGGTGATGAGCCCGATCAGCGTGATGAGTCCGACCTCCGTGTAGATGTTGAGCGTCGAGGAGCCGACGCCGAGGAACAGGAAGATCAGCGCGCCGAATACCGACATCGGCACGGCGGCAAGCACGATCAGGGGATCACGGAAGCTCTCGAACTGCCCGGCGAGCAGCAGGTAGACGAGCATGATCGACAGCACGAAGGTCAGAACGACCGTGTGGCCCTGCTGGATGAACTGGCGCGACTCGCTGGCGTAGTCGACGTTGTAGCCGGGCGGCAGGAGCTTCTGCGCAAGGTCCTTGAGCGTTTTCAGCGCTTCGCCGAGCGGCACGCCGGGCGCCATGGTGCCCTCGATGGTCGCCGAGTTGAGCTGCTGGAACTGCGGCAGGTATTCGGGCTGCACCGTGCGCTTGACGTCCACGACCGTCGTCAGCGGCACGAGCTTGCCGCTGCCGGTGCGGATGTAGTACCCCGCCAACGCGTTGGCGTTCGTGCGCCGGTCGTTCGGCACCTGCGGGATGATCTCGTAGCTGTGGCCGCTCATGTCGAAGCGCGAGACGAAGTTCTCGGACAGCAGCGCGCTGAGGTCGTTGCCGATGTCGCTCATGTCCAGCCCGAGGTTGGCGGCGACGTTGCGGTTGATGTGCAGCGAGATGTTCGGCGCGTCGTAGCGCAGGTCCTTGGTGAGGAAGGCGAACTGGCCGGTCTGCATCGCCCGGCCGATGAGCTGGTTGGCCTCGCTGTCGATCTGGCGGTAGTCGTGCGTCGAGGTCAGCACGAACTGGATCGGCAGGCCGCCCGAGGAGCCGGGCAGGGTCGGGAGCGGGAAGGCCACCGTCTGCAGGCCGGTGATGGCGTTGAGCTTGCCCTGCATCATCGGCTGGAGCTGCATCTGCGTCAGCGAGCGTTTGCCCCAGTTCACGAGGTGCGCGCCGCCGAAGATGGCGTTGTTGCCGGCGCCGCCGGCCGGCGCCGTGCCGGTGATCTGCCAGACGAAGTCCGTCTGCGGAAAGCTCTGCAGGATCTTGCGCGCCTGCGTGTTGTAGGTGTCGAGATATTTCAACGTGGCGGTGGCCGGCCCGACGCCCTGGTACAGCACCTGGCCCTGGTCCTCGGTCGGCGCCAGCTCGCTCTTGCTGCCGAGGAACAGGAAGGGAATGGCGACGAGCACGCAGGCCGCCACCAGTAGCACCAGCGGCCGTCCGTCCATCACCGCGTGCAGCGAGCGGTCATAGACCTTGCGCAGCCCGGTGAAGCCGCGGTCGATGAGGTGGCTCAGGCCGCGATCGGGCGTCGGCCGCAGCACCTTCGAGCACAGCATCGGCGTCAGCGTCAGCGCCACGATCATCGATACGACGACGGTTGCCACCAAGGTGAACGCGAATTCCGTGAACAGGCTGCCCGTCAGCCCGCCGGTGAAGCCGATCGGCACGAACACCGCCACCAGCGTGGTGGACATCACGAAGATCGGGCTGGCGAGCTCGCGCGCGCCGTTGATCGCCGCCTTGAAGGGCTTCTGGCCGGAGTCGATGAGGCGCTGGATGTTCTCCAGCACGATGATGGCGTCGTCGACCACCAGTCCGATGGCAAGCACCACGGCGAGCAGCGTCAGCAGGTTCGTCGAGAAGTGCAGCGCCACCATGATGATGCCGGCGCCGATGACGGACAGCGGCATGGCCACTGCCGGGAGCAGCAGCGAGCGCAGCGAGCCGAGGAACAGGAAGATGACGATGACCACCACGCCCAGCGTGATGGCAATGGTGGTGAAGACCTCGTGCAGCGACGCCGTGATGAAGGTGCTCTGGTCGAGGGCGATGTCGGCGTGCATGCCGGGCGGCAGCGAGCTCTTCAACTCGCGCATGACCTTGCGCACGCCGGCCGTGACGTCGAGAGCGTTGGCCTCCGGCGTCGGCTGCACGGCGATGAACACCGCCGGCCGTCCCTGGAAGAACACCGCCGAGTTGTAGTTCTCCCTGCCGAGCTGGACGTCGGCCACGTCCTTGAGGCGGATCGGCGTGTTGCCGACGTTCTTGACGATCAGGTTGCGGAACTGCTGGAGGTCGTTGAGAGACGTGGTGGCGGTGATCGTCACCTGTGTCTGCGCGTTGCGCGTGCTGCCGACCGCCGAGATGAAGCTGTTGGCCTTCAACGCGTTGGCGACGTCGGAAGGCGTGATGCCGCGCGCCGCCATCTTCGTCGGGTCGAGCCAGGCGCGCAGCGCGAAGGCGTTGCCGCTGGGATCGACGCCGGCCGGCGTGATCTGCGCCTGGCCGACGCCCGGCACGCCCTGCACCTTCGGTTGGGCGACGCGCAGCACGTAGTCGTTGATCTGCGCCGGCGACAGGTGGCTGTCGCTGAAGGACAGGTACATGAGCGCCACCACGTTGCCGACCGTCTCGTTGATGGTCGGCTGCTGCGACTGCGCCGGCAGCAGGTTCCGCACCTGGTTGATCTTCGAGAGGATCTGCGCCACCGCCGCGTTCGGATCGAAGTTCAGCTTCATGAAGACGGTGATCGTCGACATGCCCTCGGCGCTGGCGCCGGTCATGTAGTCGATGCCGGGCGCGCTGGCGATGGCCTGCTGCAGCGGCGTAGTGATGAAGGCGCGGATGGTCTCGGGGCTGGCGCCCGGGTAGGCGGTGGTGACCGTCACCTGCGTGCTGGTGACGGTCGGATACTCGCGCACCGTCATGCCGGTCCACGCGCGGATGCCGAGGATGAGGATGACGAGGCTGATGGCGCTCGCCAGCACCGGCCGGCGGATGAAGATATCCGTGAACTTCATCTGCGCGCGCCTACGGCTTGATGCGGTTGTCGACCGTCACCGGTACGCCGTCGCGCAGCTTGTTCTGGCCGGCGATGACGACCACGTCGCCGGCCTTGATGCCGCTCTTCAGCATCACCTTCTCGCCGCGTTCCTGCGCCGTGTGCACGATCGTCGCGTGCACCGTCTTGCCGTCCTTGCCGTGGTCCTCGACGACGTAGACCGTATCGCCGAAGGTGCTGAAGGCGATGGCGGTATCCGGCACGACCACGCCGGTGAGCGGCTTGCCGAGGCTGAGCGTCACCTCGCCGTAGAGCCCCGGCCGGAGCAGCTCCTTGGGGTTGTCCAGCGTCGCCTGGATGTCGATGTTGCGGGTGTCCGGGTCCACCCGCGCGCCGATGGCCGTGATGCGTCCCGTGAAGTCGTGGTCCGGGTAGGCGTCGACCTTGAAGTGCACCGTCTCGCCGCTGCGCACGTCCGACAGCGTGCTCTGCGGCAGCGAGAAGTTCAGGTGGATGGGGTCATAGCGCTGCAGGTCGACGATCGCCGTGCCCGGCGACAGGTACTGGCCGAGGCTCACCTTGCGGATGCCGACGACGCCGGCGAAGGGCGCCGTGATGTGCAGCTTGGCGAGCGTGGCGCGGTCGCCCTCGACGGTTGCCTGCGCCGTGCCGTGGTTGGCCTGCGCGGTCTGCAGGTCCAGCAGGCTGGTGGCGTGCGATGCGAAGAGCTTGCTGGTGCGCGCGAGGTTGGCGTCGGCCAGCTTGAGCGTCGCGAGATCGGCGTGCAGCTTGGCAAGCTGCGTGCTGTCGTCCACCTTCACGAGCAGATCGCCCTTCTTCACGCGCATCCCCGAGTGGAAGGCGATCTCGGTGATGTTGCCGGCGATCTGGGCGGTGATCGCGGTGCCGGAAATCGCCTCGAGCGAGCCGACGGCGCTGACCTCGGGCGGCCAGTGCTCCTCCTGCGCGACCGTGGTAGCCACGGCGGCGGGCGGGAAGTGCGCGTGGGCCGCGGCCTGCGCCGCGCGGCGATCCGCGTAGTACTTGCCGCCGAAGATCCCGCCGAAGACGACGATCAGCAGGACGATGACCACGATCCACGATTTGCGCATGCCTATCCCCCTTGCCCGCCCGGCGTGTCCGCGTCGCGCGTCGCGGCGACCGGCGGCGCGCCCGTGGCCATGGACGCGCGCCGCACGTCCGCCGCCGCCCAGTTGCCGCCGCCCAGTGCGACGTAGAGCGCTGCGGTGTCCGCAAAGCGCTGCGCCTCGGCCCTTGCGAAGGCCACCCGCGCGGCCTGGAACTGCGTCTCGCTGGTCAGCACGTCGAGGAAGCCGACCTGGCCAGTCTGGAATTCCATCGTCACGAGCTGCAGGGCCTGCTGGGCGGCGCGCAGCGCGCGCGCCTGCTCTTCGAGAAACGCGGAGTCGTGCGCCAGCGCCCGCAGGACGTCCGCCACGTTGCGGAATGCGGACAGCACCGTGCTCTGGTACTGCGCGAACACCGCCCGGTACGCGGCCTCGGCGGCCTGCGTGCGGGCGCGCAGCGTGCCACCTTCGAACAGCGGCGCGGCGAGGCTGGCCGCGATTGCCCACGCGCGCCCGGCCGGGTCGAACATCAGGTGGATGAAGTTGGCCTGCGCGCCGAAGTTGGCGGTGAGCTGCAGATCCGGGTACATCCGAGCCACGGCGACGGCGACCTGCGCGTTCGCCCCCCGCAGCTGTGCCTCCGCCGCGCGGATGTCGGGCCGGTCGCGCACCAGCGTGGAGGGCAGGCTGACGGGCAGCTGCGCTGGAAGCCGCAGGGAAGCGAGCGTCGGCACTGGCAGCGCGCCGGCGTTCGCCGGGAACGTGCCGACGAGCGTGGCGAGAAGGTGCAGCGCCTGGTCGCGCTGCTGCTCGAGCTGGGTGAGCTGTGCGCGCGTGGTGGCGAGCAGGCTCTCCTGCGTGAAGACCTGGAACTGCGCGATGGCGCCGAGGCGGTACTGCGTGCGGGTGAGCTTCAACACCTGCCGCTGGCTGTCGACGTTCTTCGCGGTGGCCGCGATCTCGTCGTCGAGCCCCGCAAGGGTGATCGCGGTGGCCACGACGTTGCCGGCGATGGACAGGCGGGCGGCGGCAAGCTCATCGGCGGCGACGTCGCGGCTGGCCTCGGCGCTGCGGATCAGCGACCGGTTCAGGCCGAAGACGTCCGGCGCGTAGCTGACCGCGACCTGTCCGGTATACAGGTTGTAGAGCTGCGGCGGAAAGCTGCCGCCGGCCGAGGCGCCGGAGTTGCGCGTGCGCTCCGCGCCCAGCCCGAGCGCCGCCTGCGGGTACAGCGCGCCCTGCGCGGCGCGCACCTCGAACTGCGACTGCTCAAGCGTCGCCTGCGCGGCGGCCAGATCCGGGTTATGCGCCAGCGCTTGACGCACGAGTGCGTCGATTGGGCGCGAGCCGAGCGCCGTCCACCAACGCTCCGGAACGGCGGCCCCGGACACCAGTTCCTGCGCCTGCGACGCGTTTCCCTTCGCCGTCGGCGCTGCGGGGATAGTGCTGCTCGCCGGCTGGCTCGTATAGCGGTCGACGGTGGGGACAGCCGGCGGCGCATAGCGCGGACCGACGGTGCACGCGGCGAGTGCCGCGCACAGAGCGAGCATGGCCGCGCGGGCGATCCGCCGGCCAGGCGTTGTCCGTACGGTTGCGTGCTCTGCGGTGCCAGCAGGCCCGGAAATCTGCCTCTGCATGTAATCGGTCGTCGTATCAGGAACCCGGCTGGCACCCCGATGTTGCCCGCCCGGATTGGGCGCCAGTCTAGTCGCGTCGCCTCGACGCTGCGCAGGGAAGGTACCCGGCATACGTGGTGTGAAGGAACCGCCGCCGCCGGGATCCGTGCACACAGATGCAATACGCGGTGCGCGTAGAAACAACTTGACGTTCTCGACGCAAGGTAGGCTTTCGCCACGAACGATAAGGAGGAGAGTTGTCATGCGCACCGCCAGCGTTCCGCCTTCAACGCTCTTTCGCACGGCTCCGGATCGACCCGCGTCGATTCGGTGAACCGAGCCTTCCTGGCTCGAATCGTCATTCGTATCTACCGCTATGGCTCATGGGCCCGGGTCGGGTGACCGCGGGTTGCGTGGCGACGTCACGTGGCGTTGCCCTTGCTGTGCATTGGGGAGGAGATTCAAGTGCCAGATCATCTTGAGACGACCGGCGAACCCG
>DASVGQ010000162.1:0-2077 GCA_036379455.1 Nevskiaceae bacterium | reverse complement strand
ATAGATACGCGCCTGCACGGCTTGCTCGCTGGGTGCGCGGCTGGTGCCGCGGTTCGCGTTGGACGTCTCATCGCCGCAGTTCGTAGGATTCGTTGTCGCTTGATGCATGCGTAGCGGGCAGATGCCACCTGCGAGAGTTCGCACGGCCGCCTTTCCGTGGAATGCGACGGCAGCCAGTTCCGCCAAGGCAGGAAGCGATGCGAGATGGGCTGGGGCGTTGCGTGAAATCACTACATGGGAGGAGAACCATGGGCAACGAGCATTTCAAGGGGGGCGTCGCGCACGTACCGGTGCTGGTCATCGGCGCGAGCCTCGTGGGGCTGACGACGGCACTGCTGCTGCGCAGCTATGGCATCGAGGTGCTGGCCGTCGAGCGCCACGATGGGACGGCAATCCGACCGCGCGCCGGGCATTTCCACCTGCGCACGGTCGAGATCCTGCGCTCGCTGGGGTTAGAGCAGGAGGTGCGCGCGGCGTCGAAGCGGCTGTACCCACCGGACGGCGGCATCATCAACGTGGAGTCGCTCGCCGGCCGCGAGATCGAGAGCTATTTCGACAACCTCAACGCGGGCGTGTCGGCGTTCAGTCCGACCATCCGGCTGTTCCTCGATCAGGACGCGCTGGAACCGATCCTGCGTGCACACGCCGAGGCGCTGGGCGCGCGCTTGCAGTACCACACTGAGGTCACGTCCTTTGCCGAGGATGGCGACGGCGTCAGGGTCGAACTTCGCGACCGCCGGACCGGCGACCAGCGTGCGGTGAGTGCGGACTACGTCGTCGCGGCGGACGGCAACCGCAGCCCGGCGCGCCAACGCCTCGGCATCGACATGCGGGGCCATGGCCTGCTGTCCAACAGCGTCACCATCTACTTCCACGCGGGTTGGGACCTGTCGCCGCTGCTGAAAGGACGCAACCAGGGCGTGCAGTACGTGACGAATCCGGTGCTGCGCGGGTTCTTTCGCCTCAACCGGAGCGGGAATCGCGGCTTCCTCGTGGTGAACATCATCGGTGACACGGCGCGGCCGGAAGTCGTCGCGGCCTATCGGGACGCTCCGTGGGCTGACGTGGCCGACGGGATCGATCAATCGCGGGCCACGGAGCTCCTGCGCGCGGCCATCGGCGTGCCGAACATGCCGGTCGAGATCCTCGACATCGCGCCGTGGCGCGCGGTCGCCGACTGCGCGACGCGCTTCTCGCAAGGACGCGTGTTCCTCGCGGGCGATGCGGCCCACGTCGTGCCACCGAACGGCGGCTTTGGCGGCAACACGGGAATCCAGGACGCACACAACCTGGCGTGGAAGCTGGCGGCGGTCCTGAAGGGGCAGGCGGGTCCGGCCCTGCTGGAAACCTACGACAGCGAGCGGCGTCCGGTGAGCGCGCTGACCGTCGAACAGGCGTACAGCCGCTACGTCGGGCGGGTTGCGCCGTACCTCGGAAGGACGGACGCGCAGCCGCTGGTGGATGACTTCTCGATGGAGGTTGGCTATCGCTATCCGGACGGCGCGGCGCTCGTTGAGGCCGGCGATATCGGCGTGCTGCACGCACATCCGCGGACAGGTACGGGGCAGCCAGGCTCCCGCGCACCGCACGTCTTTCTGGAGCGAGCAGGCTCAGCCGTCTCGACGCTCGACCTCTACGGCAAGCGCTTCGTCGCGCTTGCCGGGCGCGATGGCTTGGCTTGGGCAGACGCGGCGCGCGGCGCGGCGGCTGACGCGGGCGTGGATCTGGACGCGTGGGTGATCGGCGGTGGCGAGTTGGCGGATCCGTCCGGCGCCTCTGGCGTTGCCTACGGGATCGGCGAGAAAGGGATGAGCCTCGTACGGCCGGATGGCTTTGTCGCGTGGCGCACGTCGGGTGGCGCGGATGCCGGCGCCAAGAAACGACTGCACGAAGTGCTGCGCAAGGTTCTGCGGCGCAGCGCATGAAGAGCCATCGGCGCCGCTGAACCTTGGCATGATGCCGGTGGTTGGCGGCGGCGGAGAGAGGCGGACAAGCGCACCTGGAGGCAAGGGTGCCTTCAATGGCGCACGTAGAAGCCGCGGCCGAGCCACCGCACGACATCTGCAGGGGCGGCGCA
>DASVGQ010000161.1:0-3776 GCA_036379455.1 Nevskiaceae bacterium | reverse complement strand
GCGCTCGAAGACCCGGACGTCGTAGAGATCATGCTCAACCCCGACCACACGCTCTGGGTCGATCGGCTGTCCACGGGCCGCGCGCCGCTGGGTGCGGAGCTGTCGGAGCAGGACGGCGAGCGCATCATCCGGCTGGTGGCTCCGCACGTCGGCGCGGAGGTGAATCGCGGCCGGCCGCTCCTGTCGGCCGAACTCCCCGAGACCGGCGAGCGCTTCGAAGGCATCCTGCCGCCGGCGGCGCCCGCCCCGGCGTTCGCGCTCCGGAAGCGCGCGGTGGGCGTCATCCCACTGGAACGCTACGTTACCGACGGCATGATGGCCGCCGAGCAGGCCGCATTCCTGCGCACTGCCGTACGCGAGCGGCAGAACATCCTGGTCGCCGGCGGCACCAGCACGGGCAAGACCACGCTTGCCAATGCCTTGCTCGGCGAGATTGCCGCCACGGGCGATCGCGTGCTGGTGCTTGAAGACACGGTGGAACTGCAATGCGTCGCGCGCGATCACGTGCCGTTGCGCACCCGTGCGGGCGTCGTGTCCATGACCGAGCTGGTGCGGGCGACGATGCGCCTGCGTCCCGACCGCGTGATCGTTGGCGAGGTGCGTGGCGGCGAGGCGCTGGATCTCATCAAGGTGTGGGGCACGGGCCATCCGGGTGGCATCGCTACGGTCCACGCCGGCTCGGCACACGGCGCGTTGCTGCGCCTGGAGCAACTGATCCTCGAAGTGGCCTTGAATCCGCCGCGCGCCCTGATCGCCGAGGCTATCAACGTCGTCGTGTACCTCGCGGGGCGTGGCCGGCGCCGTCGCGTCGAGCGCATCGCGCGCGTCACCGGCTTCGATGCCACGGGGTACCGGTTACGCGACGCCGTCCCGCCGCCAGCGCATCCCGACCCGCGTTCCTCTGGAGAATCCGCATGAGCCGCGTTCCTGATCCACGCTTTTCTGTAATTTCGCTTGCACGTATGCACGGCTTGGTTCGGACCGTGGGTCGAAGTGTGGCAACGGCCGTGGCCCTGGTGGCGCTGGCCGGGACGGCGCGGGCAGCCGGCTCGAACATGCCGTGGGAAGCGCCGCTGCAGTCCATCCTCGATTCGATCCAGGGGCCGGTCGCCAAGATCATTGCCGTGATCATCATCATCGTGACGGGCCTGACGCTCGCCTTCGGCGACACCAGTGGCGGGTTCCGGCGGCTGATCCAGATCGTGTTCGGCCTGTCGATTGCCTTTGCCGCGTCCTCGTTCTTCCTGTCGTTCTTCAGCTTCTCCGGCGGGGCCGTCGTATGAGCGCGGTACCCGACCTGCCGGGCTTCGAGGTGCCGCTGCACCGGTCGCTGACCGAACCGATCCTGCTGGGCGGTGCGCCGCGTACGGTGGCGATCGCCAACGGCACGCTGGCCGCTGCCGTCGGGCTCGGCCTGCAATTGTGGCTGCTTGGCATCGCACTGTGGCTGGTGGGCCACGCACTCAGCGTCTGGGGCGCCAAGGTCGATCCGCAGTTCATGCAGGTCTTCGCGCGACACCTGAAGCATAAGTCGCTGTTGGACGTGTGAGGCCACCCCCGTGTTGAATCTCGCCGAATATCGCCAACGCCCCGCACTGCTCGCCGACTGGTTGCCGTGGGCCGGGCTGGTTGCGCCGGGCGTGGTGCTGAACAAGGACGGCAGCTTCCAGCGCACGGCGCGTTTTCGCGGGCCGGACTTGGACAGCGCGACCCAAGGCGAGCTGGTTGCCACGACCGCGCGCCTGAACAACGCGCTGCGCCGCCTGGGGTTGGGCTGGGCGCTGTTCGTCGAGGCGGAACGTCGGCCGGCAGCAGACTACTCGCACTCGCAGTTTCCCGAGGCGCTGTCCTGGCTGGTGGACGAGGAACGGCGTGCCGCGTTCGAGCAGGCCGGTAGCCACTATGAAAGCGGCTATCACCTGACGCTGGCCTATCTGCCGGCGGAGGAATCGCGCGCCCGCGCTGCGAAGCTCCTGTACGAGAACACGCCCACGTCCGGGGTGGACTGGCGCGAGCGGCTCGCCGCCTTCATCGCCGAGACCGGCCGTGTGTTCGACCTGCTCGATGGCGTGATGCCCGAGATCGCGTGGCTGGACGACGCCGAGACGCTGACCTACCTGCACGGGTGCATCTCGACACGGCGTTACCGCGTCGGTGTACCCGAAGTGCCGTTTTACCTCGATGCCTTGCTGGCTGACTCGGTGCTGGTCGGCGGCCTGGCGCCCATGCTGGGCGACCAGCACCTGCGGGTCGTCACGGTGCGCGGCTTTCCGACCTCGACCTGGCCGGGCCTGCTCGACGACCTGAATCGCCTGGGCTTCGCCTATCGCTGGTGCACGCGTTTCCTGTGCCTGGACAAGGCCGAGGCAGAGAAGGAACTGACACGGCTGCGCCGGCAATGGTTCGCCAAGCGCAAGAACGTCATCGCGTTGCTGCGCGAGACCATCTTTCAGCAGGAGTCGCCGCTCGTCGATACCGATGCGAGCAACAAGGCAACGGATGCCGACGCCGCCCTGCAGGAGCTTGGCAGTGACCAGGTGGCGTTTGGCTATGTGACGGCGACGGTCGTCGTGCTGGACACGGAGGCGGACGCAGCCGACGAGAAATTGCGCCGGGTGGAACGGGCGATCCAGGGGCGCGGCTTCGTCACGATCCCCGAGACGCTCAACGCCGTGGAAGCCTGGCTGTCCTCGCTTCCCGGCCACGCCTATGCCAACGTGCGCCAGCCGAGCATTTCCACGCTGAACCTCGCGCACCTGATGCCGGTCTCGGCCGTGTGGGCCGGGCCGGAAAGGAATGTACACCTCGACGGGCCGCCGCTGATCGTCACCCGCACCGCGGGCGATACGCCGTTCCGGCTGGTGACGCACATCGGCGACGTCGGCCACACGCTGGTGGTGGGGCCGACCGGCATGGGCAAGTCGGTGCTGCTCGCCGTGCTGGCGTTGCAGTTCCGCCGTTACGCCGGCTCGCGCATCTTTGCCTTCGACATGGGGCGCTCCATGCGCGCCACCATCCTGGGGCTGGGCGGCGAACACTACGACCTCGGCAGCGATGGCACGATCGCGTTCCAGCCGCTCGCGCGCATCGACTACGAAGGCTATCTCACTTGGGCGGCCGAATGGGTCGAAGGGCGCCTGCGGCAGGAAGACGTGGCCGTCGGCCCAGACGAGAAGGCCGCCGTGTGGTCGGCCCTTGCGAGCCTCGCGGGCGCACCCGTCGAACAGCGCACGCTTACGGGCCTGTCCGTGCTGCTGCAGTCCAACGCGTTGCGCCAGGCGCTGGCGCCGTACGTGCTCGGCGGCGCCCATGGGCGCCTGCTCGATGCGGATCACGACGAGCTTGGCGTGGCCGACGTGCAGGGCTTCGAGATGGAGGAGCTGATGACCAGCCGTGCGGCGGTGCTCGCCGTGCTGGGGTATCTCTTTGCCCGCTTCGAGGAGCGGTTCGATGGGGCGCCGACGCTGCTGATCCTCGACGAGTCCTGGCTGTTCCTCGACGACCCGGTGTTTGCCGCGCGCATCCGCCAGTGGCTCAAGACGCTGCGTAAGAAGAACGTGAGCGTGATCTTCGCCACGCAGTCGCTGGCCGACATCAAGGATTCGAGCATTGCGCCCGCGATTATCGAAAGCTGTGCGAGCCGCATCTTCCTGCCGAACCCGCAGGCCACCGAGCCGCAGATTCGCACGATCTACGAAGGCTTTGGCCTGAACAGTCGGCAGATCGAGATCGTCGCCACTGCCGAACCCAAGCGCGACTACTACTACCAGTCGCGT